>SKYZ01000235.1 GCA_007127625.1 Aquisalimonas sp.
CTTTGTCGCGCACACTGCGTGAGGCCATGGGGCGTGTCGAGGATATTCTCGATCGGCCGGTGCGGGAGCTGTTCGAGTTCGAGCGCGGGCGCGACGCGCCTGCTGCACCGCTGCCCGAACGGCTCGGGCGCAAAGCCGGAGAAGGATGAGCTTTGGGGGGATTCCGACATGAGCGAGCGCTGCGTGTTGTGCCACGTCGCCGGACGAGTTCAGGGCGTGTTCTTTCGGGGTAGCGCACAGGAGGAAGCGCGGCGGCTGGGCCTGCGTGGGTACGCCCAGAATCTGCCCGACGGCCGTGTTCGCATCCTCGCCTGCGGCGACGACGAGGGCCTGGCGATGTTCCGCGAGTGGGTCGCCGCCGGGCCTCAGGGAGCCCGCGTCGACAGCGTGGACTGGCAGGAGGATGTGGACGAGGAACCGCCGGCGGGGTTTCAGGTCCGCTGAGTGGATGCCGGGACGACGGCCCGGGCGATTGGATTCGGTGACGTCATAATGGGTATACTCATGGCGTCTTTCCGATCCACTTTACCGGCGCGACCGATCGTGGAAAGATGGCGACCTGTTTCGGCGCTGGTCACGGGGCAGCCTCCGGCGTCGGCGCCGTAACCGAACCAGATCCAGAACAAGAGAGCACTTGATGAGACTCAACACCCTGTTTCTCGGAGCGGCGCTTAGCGCTCTGGCAATGGCGAGCTCGGTGCAGGCCGATGAGGGCGGTGATCCGGTGGTCGGCGAGACCCTGGCCACGACCTGCATGGGCTGTCATGCAGTCGAGGGTGCGCGCAACGCCTATCCCTCCTATCGTGTTCCCAAGATTGGCGGCCAGTACCAGCAATACCTCGTGGATGCGTTGAAGGCGTATCGAGATGGTGAACGGCCGCATCCCACCATGCGGGCGCAGGCGCTGACACTGACCGAGCAGGAAATGCGTGACATCGCCGCCTTCTTCGCACAGGAGCGCTAGGCGACACGCGCGTTGGATGCACTTCTCCAGTTACGGACCGCAGAGAACAATGATGAAATACACCCTTGCTACCGCTGCTGGCTCGGTTGCCCTGCTTGCCTCGGGCGCTGCGCTTGCCATCGACCGTGGTGACCCGTCGGCCGGCGAGCGGATTGCCGAAGATCAGTGCATGGCCTGCCATGCGGTGGATCAATCCCTCGGGAATCCGGAATGGCCGAAGATTGCCGGACAGTACGGCAACTATCTGCTCCATTCGCTCAGGGAGTACAAGGACGGTACCCGGGAGAATGCGGTGATGCAGGGCCAGGTGGAGGATCTGTCGCTGCAGGATCTGCGCGATGTGGCTTCGTACTATTCCCGGCTGGACGGCGATCTGTACGTCCCTCGCCGCTGAACGATTCGCACGGGCCTCCCCGGTCGGCGGCCCGCTCATGGCCGCAGCGGTTCAGTCCCCCGATACCACCCGGTTGCGGCCGTCGCCCTTGGCCTGGTAGAGGGCCCGGTCGGCGCGGGTGAACAGGGACTGCCAGGCCTCTCCCTGGCCGAGTTCCGCGACACCCACAGACACGGTGACGGGAATGGGCGTATCGCTGTCACCGAACTGCGCTGCCGCCACGGCGCTGCGCAATTTCTCTGCAACCGCGTTGGCGGCTTTCAGGGACGTCTCCGGCAGGATCAAGGTGAATTCCTCGCCGCCGTAGCGTGCCACGAAGTCCGACTCGCGCACCTGCTCCTGCAGCAGCTCGGCCATCTGGGTGAGGACCACGTCGCCGGTGGCATGGCCGTGCTGGTCGTTCACCGGCTTGAAGGCGTCGATGTCCACGACCAGCAGGCTCATCGGTGGCCCGTAGCGCGCCGAGCGCACCGCCTCCTCCTGGATTCTCCGGTCGAATGCCGCTCGGTTGGCGATGCCCGTCAGGGCGTCCCGTTCCGCCCGTTTCTGTTCTGCCCGTAGTGCCTCGCGCAGGCGCAGTGATTCCTGCTCCATCGCCTTCAGCTGCTCATTGAGCGCTTGGTGGCGCTCCCGCGCCTGCCGGCGTCGGCAGCCCTGGGACTTGCGGTAGGAGGCGAACTCCTGGACAAGGGAATCCAGGTCGGCACTGATGATTCGGTGCGCCTGGCGCATGTCCCCCGTGTCGCGCAGGGTGTTCTGAATGGAGTGCACACGTTCCTGCACGGCCTGGTCCAGCCGTTGCTCGTCGGCATCCGCCTCCATGGCCTGGTCGTCGTCCGTCCGCAGCGCGGCATGAAGGTCGGCAAGCCGGCGTGACAGCTGCACCAGGAACGCCTCGAGTTCGGCGGTCTCGCTCTGGTTGGCCTCCACCAGAATTTCGGCAAGGCGGTCAATGTATCGAGCCAGTTCATCGACTGTGCCGGCGTTCGCCATGCACGGCCGCAGCTCACCCAGCCGCTCCTGGTAGGGGGCCGGCAGATTCAGGCGCGCCGTCATGGCGTCCAGCGGGGGCCGGAACCGTTCCAGGACGGTGTCCGGCCCGGCTGTAACGTTGGCGGGCCGGGCAGCCCCGCCGAGCCAGCGTTGCCACAGGCTCCTGGGCCGAGGTGAATCCGGGGGGCGAGTCGGTGCTGGTTCGCTGTCATCGTCTGGAAGTGCTTCAGCGGCGCCAAGCCGCCGGGCGACATCCGTTTCTTCGGCGTCATCCAGGGCGAGCAGCCCGCTTTCCAGCGCGCGGACCGCGGCGTCCACGGTTTCCGGCGTGGCCTGGTCGTCGCGCAATGTCTGCCGGAGGGTGTCCAGTGAGTGATCCAGCACCTCCGAGCGCCCCCGGCTGGCGGTGATCAGGCGCAGGGCAGCGCGCCGCATCGCCTGCTGCAGCGGCTCATCCTCGGTCATGGTCTGCCGTTTCGGCGTCGGGCCGTTCGGACTGCTCATCCCACGCCTTGAACTTGCGCTCCAGCGTCTTGCGGGACACGCCGAGTCGCCGCGCCGCCTCGGACTTGTTCCCGTGGGCGGTTCGCATCACCTTGAGGATATGCTGCTTCTCCACTTCCGCCAGGGGCATGTCGGCGGGGAAGCCGAGATCGCTGTGGCTTTCGCCAAGGGAGATCGGGGCGTCGATTCGCGTCTGATCGAGGCATTCCCCTGGCGGTCGGTTCAGCAGCATGGCGCGTTCGATGAGGTTCTTCAGTTCGCGGACATTGCCCGGCCAGTGATGCTGCCGCAGGCGCTCCAGATCCTCATCGGTGAAGCGCAACGGTGGCAGGGCGAGTTCATGGGACAGATCCTCCGCGAAGCGCTGCGCCAGGTGGGGGATGTCGGTTCGCCGTTCCCGCAAGGGCGGCAGGCTCAACCCGAGGACATTCAGCCGGTAGTAAAGGTCTTCGCGGAAGCGCCCTGCGGCCACCTCGTCGGCAATCTGGCGGTTCGTAGCGGTGACGATACGCGCGTCCACGGGCAACTCCCGTTCGGATCCCACCGGGCGGATGGTCCGCTCCTCCAGAACCCGCAGGAGCTTCGCCTGCATGGGCAGCGGCATCTCGCAGATTTCGTCCAGGAACAGCGTGCCGCGGTTGGCGTGAACGAACAGCCCGTCCCGGGACTGGGTTGCCCCGGTGAATGCGCCCTTGACGTGGCCGAACAGCTCGCTCTCCAGCAGTTCCGGCGAGATGGAACCGCAGTTGACGGGCACGAAGGGCCCCGTGCGTCCGCTGAAATAGTGCAGACAGCGGGCAGCCACCTCCTTGCCGGTCCCCGACTCGCCCTCCAGCAGCACCGTGGTCGAACGCGACGCCACGCGGCGTATCAGGCCCAACAGGCCGCGCATGGCCTCGCTATGCCCCACGATGCCTTCCAGGCCACGGGCGGGCTTGTCCACCGGGGCGGTGGTTGGCGGCGGAGTCGGTGCCTCCAGGCAGTCCTCCACCGCGGCGAGCATCTGGTCCATGGAGAAGGGCTTGGAAATGAAGCGCACGTTGGTGAGCTCGGCGGCGTCCCGGGAGTCCAGGTCCTCCGGGTAGGCCGTCATGAGGACGACGGGGGTTGTCACCCCGGCGATTCGCAGCGACCGCACCCAGTCCACCCCGGAGCGGTCGGGCATGCGCACATCAATGATGATGGCATCGAAGTGACAGCGCTGCCGGAGCGCCTCGCCGCTGGCGATGCTGTCGGCGACCTCGACGAAGGCGCAACATTTCGCCAGAGCAAAGCGCATGAAATCGCGGATGCTGTGATCGTCGTCCACCACCAGTGCCGCCAGCTGTTGCGACGCCTGTTGACGTCCCTGCGGTCCGGTGCCGGAGACCACGTCGTTCACGGGTTTGTTCACGCGGGCACTGCCCTCCGGGTTTTCAGCGTGTGTCTGGAGGCGGCGTCACCGGCGCGGGCGATGCCGCCTCGGTGTCCGTTCGTCTAAGACGAAATGCACCATTGTCTCGAGATCTGGTGCGTTGTGACCCAGTCGTTCACCCTTTGTGCCCCAATTTAGTTCATCAGCTTCCCGGAGTCACCCGGTACCGGTCCCTGTTCTCGATGGCAGGCTGATATGATCGGGGTTTCACGGTGGGCGAGGCGCGACTGACAGATGCATTCAAGTGATCCCGGACCGGTCACCGGCGTGGTTCTTGCCGGTGGACGGGCCACGCGCATGGGCGGCACCGACAAGGGGCTGCTGGAGGTGGCCAACACAGCCATGGTGGACCACGTGCTGCAGCGCCTGCGTCCCCAGACCGCGGCTTTGGTGATCAACGCCAACCGCAACCACGCAGACTACGCGACGCGTGGCTGTCCGGTGGTTGCGGATGCCTTCGGCGAGTTCGCCGGTCCCCTGGCCGGCATGGCGGCAGGGCTCGGGGCTGCCGCCACGGAGTGGTGCGTCACCGTACCCTGCGATTCGCCCCTTGTGCCGCCGGATCTCGTCGCCCGGCTGGCATCCGCACTCCGGGCCGAGGGGGCGGACCTGGCGGTGGCCGAGGGCGCCGGGCGCATGCAGCCGGTCTTCGCCCTGCTGCCGCGTCGCCTGCTGCCGGATCTGCACGGCTTCCTGGAAGAGGGCGGGCGCAAGATCGACGCCTGGTATGCCCGCCATACGGTGGCGCGGGCGGACTTTTCCGACACCGAAGAGGCGTTTCTCAATATCAATACACCGGAAGAGCGCGATCAGCTTGAAGCGCGCCTGATGCAGGGAGGCAACGCCGATGTCTGAGCGACCACCCGCTCCCGACGTGGAGGCCCGGGCCATGGCGGACCATGCCGCCTACGAGGCGCTGCTCGCCCGGGAGGAGCCACCGAAGGACTGGTTGCGGCGGCTGAATCGCCACGCGGCGCGGCAGGATCCGCCTCTGGTCGTGGCCGGCGATGGCGCTGGTGCGCTGCTGGCTGCCTGGGCCCATCGCTACCGGGCCAAGCACCGCGAGGTCGCGCTGTTTACGCACTACGTGGGTTGCACGGGCGAGAGCCGGCTTACGGACCGGCTGGTGGAACGCCTGCTGCTGCGACTGCGCGGCGTGGCGGGATTGCCGGATCCGTTACCGGCGGACCCGGACGCCCGCCGGGAGCTCCTGCCCAACTGGCTGGCCCGGGCCGCGGCCAGGAGCAGGCTCATGCTGGTCCTCACGGATGTGGACCGGCTGGCCGACGGTGATGCCGAGCAGGCACTGGACTGGCTGCCGAGCCACCTCCCGCCGGGGGTACGGATTGTTCTCGGTGTGGGACCGAATGCGCCTGCTGCAGCGCAGATGCGCCAGCGCGGCTGGCAGGCGGAGGTGCTCTCCGATGCAGCTGCCAGCCGCCCGGAGCTCCCCGAGGAGGTGGCGCCGGAGGTCCTGCGGTTGCTCTGGGCGAGCCGTCGCGGGCTCACTGCCGAAGAACTCCAGGCTGCGGGGTATCATGCCCCCGCTCCGGGGCCGGGCATCTATCGCGCCGAGGAGCGTCTCCAGCTGGCGGGCAGTGAGGTGCGGGACGGTGTGCGCAAGGCGCTGCTGGTGGATGGCGCCGATCGCCAGGCCGCCCATGAGGCGCTTGCCAGGCTCGTCAACGCGCACCTGGGAGCGGAGCGCCGCCTGGACGAACTGCCCTGGCAGCTCGCCGCTGCCCGGGACTGGGAACAGCTCGCCCATGTCCTGGCCGCGCCGGAAACCCTGTCCGCGCTGCTGCGCCAGCGGGACCGCCTGGACCTGTGGCACTACTGGCGGGCCTGGGGCGCCGATGCCGAGCTGGTCGCGTGGTACGCGGAGTGCCTCGGCCCGTGGCGGCAACAACTCGAGGCCGAAACCCTTGCGGACCTGGTCTGTGGTCTATGCGCGGCATTCAGGGAGGCCGGGCTTGACGGCGATCTGTCGTCGTTCATGAACGAACTCCACGACCTGACCTCGAGGTTGTCGCCGGCACTGCAGGCCCGGGTGCTGGCCACCCGCGGCGCCTGGCTTGCTGAACAGGGCGAGGCTGCAGCGGCGCTGGAGCCGCTGCAGCAGGCGTTGGCCCTGCGCCGTGAAAACCTGGGTGAAGACCACTCGGAGACGCGCACCAGCCGCCATCAGCTGGCCACCTGGTACGAGGAGCAGGGCGACCTGGACGCTGCCGTGGAGCTTTATCGTGCCGGCCTCAAGGCCCGCGAGACCAGTCTCGGGGAGCGTGATTCAGGGCTGATCCCCTATCTGCACAACCTGGGAGCCGTGCTCAAGGCGCGCAACGACTTCGCTGCCGCCAGACCCTGTTTCCGGCGTGCCCTGGAGATCGCCGAGCGCCATTACGGCAATGCCCACCCGACCACTGCCGCGTGTCTGGACAATCTCGCAGGCACGGTCTACGCCGAGCATGACTTCGACCAGGCGGAGATCCTCTATCAGCGGGCACTGGGCATCGCCGAGGCGGTGTTCGGCACCATGCATGCGGCCACCGCTGCGGCGGCTCATAACCTGGGTGCCGTGATGGATGCGCGGGAGGATTTCCGCACCGCCGAGATGCTGTTCCAGCGGGCCCTGGATGTCCGCGAAGAGCTGTTCGGCGCCGAGCACGTGGACACGGCCTCCAGTCTGCACAACCTGGCCGGCGTGAAGGACGCCATGGGCCGCTATGACGACGCCGAGCCCCTGTACCGGCGCGCTGTGGCCAACTGGGAGGCCGTGGTGGGCAAGGAGCACACCGCAACGGCCACCAGCGTCAACAACCTCGCCGATCTGCTCCGGGAAACCGGCCAGTTCGGCGAGGCGGAACAGCTCTACCGGCGCAACCTGGCCACCTGGCGCGCACTGGTGGGTGAGGACCATCCGCATACCCTGATGACGCTGTGCGAGCTGGCGGCTCTCCACGCCGAGCAGGGTCGCCTGGACGAGGCGGAACCCATGCTGCGTGATGCCGTGGAGCGCACCGCACGGGTGCTGGGCCGGGACACCATGGACCACATCAATGC
>SKYZ01000326.1 GCA_007127625.1 Aquisalimonas sp.
CTGCGCATCCTGCGCGCCTGCCGCGAACTCGGCATCCGCACCGTCGCGGCGCACTCCACCGCCGATCGGGACCTCAAGCACGTGCGCCTGGCCGACGAAACGGTGTGCATCGGCCCGGCCTCGTCCACCGAAAGCTACCTGAACATCCCGGCGCTGGTCAGTGCCGCCGAAGTGACGGCTTCCGACGCCATCCACCCCGGTTACGGCTTCCTGTCGGAGAACGCGGACTTCGCCGAACGGGTGGAACACTCGGGTTTCACCTTCATCGGGCCGCTGGCGGAGACCATCCGCATCATGGGTGACAAGGTGGCAGCCATCGAAGCCATGAAGGCCGCCGGCATCCCCTGCGTCCCCGGCTCTGACGGCCCCCTGGATGACGACGACGACCGCAATCTGCAGCTGGCCCGCAACATCGGTTACCCGGTGATCATCAAGGCGGCCGGTGGCGGCGGCGGCCGCGGCATGCGGGTCGTGCACAAGGAGGCCGATCTGCTCGGCGCCATCTCGGTGACGCGCAACGAGGCGCGCTCGTCCTTCGGCAACGCCACCGTGTACATGGAGAAGTACCTGGAGAATCCGCGCCATATCGAGATCCAGGTCATCGCCGACCACCACGGCAACGCCATTCACCTGGGCGAGCGGGACTGCTCCATGCAGCGCCGGCACCAGAAGGTCATCGAGGAGAGCCCGGCACCGGGGCTCACCGAGGAGCAGCGCCGCGAGATCGGTGAACGCTGCGCCCTGGCCTGCCGGGAGATCGGCTACCGCGGCGCCGGCACCTTCGAGTTCCTCTACGAGGACGGCAACTTCTACTTCATCGAGATGAACACCCGCATCCAGGTGGAGCACCCGGTCACCGAGATGGTCACCGGGGTGGACCTGGTCCGCGAGCAACTGCGGGTGGCCTCCGGTGCGCCGCTGTCCTACCGGCAGGAAGATATTGTCTTGCGCGGTCACGCCATCGAATGCCGCATGAACGCCGAGGATCCACGCACCTTCGTGCCTTCTCCCGGCAAGATCTCCCAGTACCATGCGCCGGGCGGCCCGGGGGTTCGGGTGGATTCGCACATCTACAGCGGCTACAGCGTGCCGCCCTATTACGATTCCATGATCGGCAAGCTGATCACCCACGGGGACAGCCGCGACTCGGCGATGGCGCGCATGCGCACGGCACTGGCGGAGATCGTCATCGGCGGCATCAAGAGCAACATCGCCCTGCACCAGGAGCTGCTGCTGGATCCGAACTTCCAGGCCGGCGGCACCAATATCCACTATCTCGAGAAACGGCTGGGTGACCTCTGACGCCCCCCGCCGACACTTGTCAGCACCGCGGTCGGCGGCTTCTAATCGGCCACAGCCGGGCATGCCCGGCACAGGCCGACCGCGCACCAAGCAGATCAGGCAGGAGACCACCATGCTGCGTCGCGTCCTTCTGACGCTCGTTCTCCTGGGCACCGCAGGCAACCTGCAGGCTCAGGAGCTGGAAATCGCTCTCAGTGACGAGATGGCGGAGGCGATCCTCGCCGATCGCACCTCCCAGGGACGCAATCAGAGCAGCCGCTACGGCGGTGGGGTGCTCTACAACGAGGACAAGGACCTGCTCGGCCACCTGTTCCTGACGGTGAACAACGAGGTGGAAGGGCGCTGGCAGCCGGTGACGTTCGGCGTTGGCGTCAAGCTCTACGGGGTCGACCTGGATCGCTCCGGTGAGACGCTGGCGGCGCTGGCCGTGGGTGGCAATGTGGGCATTGGCATCCCGGCGAACATCCCGCTGGCGGTGGTCTTCCAGGGATACATCTCCCCCAACATCACCACCGGCGGCGATGCCGACCGGGTGACCGAGGGGCAGGTACGGCTGGAGGCGGAGATCGTCAGCGGTGCCCGCGCCTTCGTCGGCTACCGCCAGATCAAGTTCCACATGGACACCTTCCGCGACGAACGGGTGGACGACGGGCTGCACGCGGGCTTACGGCTACAGTTCTGAACCGTTTTCTGACGGGGCCCTACCCCAGTAGCAGCCGCAGGGCCACCAGCACCAGCAGGGCCGCGAACAGCCGGCGCAGCAGTTCACCGGGCAGCCGGTGAGCCAATCGCGCGCCCAGGGGTGCAAAGAACACACTGGCGAGCGCCATGCCACCCACCGCCGGCCAGTAGACATAGCCCGTGGCCAGCGCAGGCAGCTCCGGGCGCCCCCATCCGGTGATCATGAACCCCGCCGCCCCCGCAAGGGCGATGGGCAGGCCGCACGCCGCCGATGTCCCCACCGCCTGGCGCATGGTGACGCCGGCCCAGGTGAGAAAGGGAACCGTCAGGGTACCGCCACCGATTCCCACCAGCGCCGAGAGCGCGCCGATGACCCCGCCCACGCCGGTCAGCGCCGGAGTTCCGGGCATACGCCCCGAGGCAGGGGGATTCAGGGAGAACGCCATCTTCACCGCCACCGCCAGGATGAAAATCGCGAAGACATTCTGAAGCGCGCCGGAGGACAGGCTGTCCGCCACCCAGGCCCCAAGGAAGGCTCCCGCGGCAATCCCGCCGACCAGCCGCAGGAACACCGGCCACAGCACGCCGCCCAGCTGATGATGGGCACGCACCGACGACAGCGACGTCACCACGATCACCGCCAGCGAACTACCCACCGCCACGTGCATCATCACCGCCTCGGGCAGCCCCTGCGCGGCAAACACCAGCAGCAGCACCGGCACCATCACCACGCCGCCACCGAGTCCGAACAGGCCGCCGATGAGCCCCGCCACGGCTCCGGCCAGCAGATAGATCAGCAATGCCTCCAGCATGGGCGCTCCATCGATTCGGCAAAGCGCACAGGGTACTGGCTTAGGGTGATCCTTGCATGGGTGACCACATCGAATCCGGCGTAAGACGACCGCTCTTGGTAGACTTGCTGCACACGATCAATCCTTCCGGAAGAGGAGCCGCAGTTCATGATGCGCATGCAACGGGTCTGCATCCTGGGCGGCAGCGGTTTTGTCGGCCGCCATATCGCCAATCGCCTGCACGATCGGGGCATTCACGCCCGCATTCCCACCAGTTACCGCGAGCGCACCAAACAGATCCTGGTGGTGCCCGGGCTGGAGCTCATCCAGGCGGACATTCACGACCCGGAACGCCTGCGCGAACTCTTCGACGAATGCGATGCCGTCATCAACCTGGTGGGCATACTCAATGAGAAGGGCTTCGACGGCAGCGGCTTCCGCCATGCCCATGTGGAACTCACCGACAAGGTGCTTGCGGCCTGCCGTGACACCGGCATCCGTCGCCTGCTGCACATGAGCGCCCTGGGCGCCGACGCCGAGAACGGCCCGAGCTACTACCAGCAAACCAAGGGCGAGGCGGAACAGCACGTACTTGCCGCCAAGGACCTGGACGTCACCGTGTTCCGGCCATCGGTGATCTTCGGCCCAGAGGACAACTTCTTCAACCAGTTCGCCAGCCTGCTCAAGCTCTCTCCAGGGGTGTTCCCGCTGCCCACGCCGCACGCACGCTTCAGCCCTGTCTACGTAGGCGATGTGGCCGAGGCCTTCGTCTCCTCTCTGCAGGACCGCGAGACCTTCGGCAAGAGCTACGACCTTTGCGGGCCGGAGACCTTCAACCTGGAGGATCTGGTGCGCTACACCGCGCGCACCGCCGGTATCCGCCGCGCCATCTGGCCCTGCGGTGACCGGCTCAGCCGCCTGCAGGCCAAGGTGCTGCAGCGTGTGCCGGGCAAGCCCTACTCCATGGACAACTACCTGTCCGCCACCGTGGATAATGTCTGCGCGGTGAACAACCTGCCCCAGCTCGGCATCCACCCCACCGCCATGGACGCCATCGTGCCCGGTTATCTGGGCAGCAAGACCGAGCGGGCGCGCTACAACCAGTTCCGGCAGATGGCCCGGCGCTGAACCGTGGCCGCCCGCAGCGACAGCTACACCGACGGTCTGGATGTCTACCTGGTGGGCGGTGCGGTGCGCGACGAACTGCTGAGCCGCGAGGTCACCGAGCGCGACTGGGTGGTCACCGGCGCCACCCCCGAGGACATGACGGCCCGGGGTTTCCGCCCTGTGGGCAAGGACTTCCCGGTCTTCCTCCACCCGGAGACCAACGAGGAGTATGCCCTTGCCCGCACGGAGCGAAAAACCGGCCGGGGCTACCACGGGTTCGGTTTCCACGCCGCCCCGGACGTCACCCTGGAGGATGACCTGGCCCGGCGGGATCTCACCGTCAACGCCATGGCCCGTGACCCCGACGGCACCCTGGTAGACCCCTTCAACGGCCACGAGGACCTGCAGGCCCGGCGGCTGCGCCACGTCTCCGCGGCCTTCCAGGAGGACCCGGTACGGATCCTGCGCCTGGCGCGCTTCACCGCCCGCTACGCGTCGCTCGGTTTCGCGCCCGCCGACGACACCATGGACCTGTGCCGGCGCATGGTGGGCGACGGCGAAGTGGACCACCTAGTGCCGGAGCGCGTCTGGCAGGAACTGGCAAAGGCACTCGGCGAACCCCGGCCTTCGGCATTCTTCTCCGTGCTCCGGGAATGCGGTGCCCTGGCGCGCATCATTCCCGAAGTGGACCGGCTGTTCGGCAACCCGCGCACCACTCTCAGCGGCGAGCAGGCCGACGCCGGGGTCTACGCCATGGGAGCACTGGACACCGGCGCGGCGCACGGCGCCGAACCGCAAGTCCTGCTGGCCCTGACCCTGCAGGACCTGGACATCGTCTGCGGCACCGGCGGCATCACCGGCCTCGCCGACAGATTGCGCATCCCCAACGCCTACCGTGACCTGGCCCAGGCAGCCGCCGACCATTTGCCCGGCGTCCACCAGGCCTGCACTCTGACGGCCGGCGAGATCCTGGGCTTACTGGAGCACGCGGATGCCTTCCGCCGATCGGACCGCTTCCACCAGTTGCTGCAGACGGCGGAACTCGACGCCCGCGCCAGCGACGTCGCGGTTCCGGAGACGGGCCACCCGCCGTGCCTGCTGCTGGAACGCTGCCTCCATGCGACCCGCCCCGTCACCGGCGGCGAATTTGCCCGCCAGGGCCTCAAGGGCTCCGCCATCGCCGACGCCGTCCGCGAGGCCCGGCAGCAAACCATCGAAGAGCTACTGGACGAACTGTCGGGTGCATCTTGATGCACCCGACGCATCATCGACCACGCAAGACAGGGGGTTCGGTGGGGAGGACTCCGCCAGAGCCGATCAACGTTCGCTGGACAAATCCGGGGGATCGCCCTCGAGGCGGTAGAGGGTGATGGCCTCGTTGAGGCCGCGGATGTTGGCGGTGCGGGGCTCGATACAGCTGAACTCGGCGCTGCCGTTGATGGCCTGGCGGACGGCCTCGGAGACGACGATGTCCCCGGGGCTGGCCCAGCCGCACAGGCGGGCGGCGAGGTTCACGGTGTTGCCGATGACAGTGTAGTCCAGGTGCTCACCAGTGCCGATGTTGCCCGCCACCACCGGTCCCTCGTGAATGCCGATGCCCAGCGGAATGGCCAGTTCCTCGGCCTGCATGGCCTGGTTCGCCTGAATCATCTCCAGGGCACAGGCACAGGCGTCTTCCGCCATGGCGTTGCCGTCGAACACCGCCATGATGCCGTCGCCGCCGAACTTGTCCACGTAGCCACCGTGCGCGTAGACCGCCTCCACCTGGCTGCCCAGATGACGGCTCACGGAGGCGAACAGCTGCGACGGCTGAATGCTCTGGGCCAGGGCCGTGAACCCGCGAATGTCGGAGAACAGGATGCACACGTGCTGTTGTTCCGGCGGCGGCAGCCCGGCGCCGGGCGAGGCCTCCTGGACAATCTGCCGCAGCCGCGGCGAGACGTAGCGGGCCAGGTTGGCGCGGACGCGCTCGAGCTCCTGGGCATAGTCCGCCTTTTCCAGCAGGTTCACCAGCCGGGCACGCACCACCACCGGCTCCAGCGGCAGGCGCAGCAGATCGTCGCAGCCCGCGGCGAAGGCCGTCTGCCAGGTGGCCCGGTCATTGGCGCTGGCGGTCAGCAGGATCGGCGAGAGGTAGTACCCCGGTTCGTCACGCAACTGTCGGCACAGGGCGATGCCCGCTTCGCCGTGGCTTTCCACGTTCAGCAGGAAGGCGTCGTAGTTCTCGCGGCGCGCAAGACCCAGTGCGGTGTCCGGATCCGTGGTGTAGTCCACGAGAAAGCCCGCCGGCTCGAGAATCTCCCTCGCCGTCGGACCGCTCTCCGTGGGTGCGCCGGCGAGTACGAGAACCCGGCGCTGGGACGCCGCTGCCATCATCATCCGATCCCTGTTACCTCATACCATACTGTGACGGAGTTCATAGACTTTCGAGGTGATTATAAAGCGAAAAACCCGATGGCGTCGGCATTCCTGATGTTCCCGCTGCCAGAACCCGGAAACGCTCCCCCATCCCGCCGGGCAACAGCAGGGTCTTTGCCTGCTGGGCCATCTGTACCTGGGCCATGGGATCGGCACCCTGCCGCGCCTCCATCAACTCCGTGACGCCGGCCCCCATCAGGAAGTGGGCCTGGGTGGCATAGCCCAGCACCGCGAGCCCGGCATCCTGTGCCCCCAGAGCCGCTGCGGTGAAATCGACAAAGGCGCTGACATCCTGCAACCCGGGGACCAGCAGCGGATCCCAGTGGGCGCGATGACGGTAATGGCACACCAGCGTGCCCTGGCTGCGCTCAGTGCGGTAGTAGTCGCGGCGGGAATAACCGTAATCCACCATCACCAGCAGACCCTCGGCCAGGCATTCGGCAAGGGTTGCCATGAATCCGGGCAACTGCAGGCAGAGTTCGGATTCATAACCCGCCGGCAGAGTGGCACCGAGATCGGTCTCGATGACCTGTACGGCGTTGACCACCGCATCACGGGCAGGGGCTGTGGTCCAGGCGAAGCCGTCCCCGCTGCCCGTGACGTGAAATTCGGAGACGCCACCGGCGTCCCGGCGGAAGCGCACCACCGGCAGTGCATCCATGACTTCGTTGCCGAGGATCACCCCACGCAGCGGTGTCTCCGGCAGGGCGTTCAACCAGCACACGCGATGGAGCAGGTGGGGCACGGAGGACTGCAGGCGCTCGTGCTGCCGCTGCCGCAGGCTGCCGCTGCGCTCCAGCAGCCAGTACTCCCGGGGAAGCCGTCCCTGGCGCTCCAGCTCGGCAAGCAGGTCCGCGGCCAGGGCGCCGTCACCGGGACCGAGTTCCAGGATGACGTCACCCTGACTCGCCTCCAGTGCTTCGGCGCACTGCCCGGCCAG
>SKYZ01000441.1 GCA_007127625.1 Aquisalimonas sp.
CGCCGGTTGGCTGCCAGTCGTCCGGCGGCCAGCATCATCCGCACGTCGGCATAGCCCAGCAGATCGGTGCCCGCCTTGATCCGGTAGGGGATGCCCCGACGCAACAGCGCCGCCTCGAGGCCCCGCGCAAGACGGTTCTTGCGGTACAGCACCGCCAGCTTCTCGGCCCGCCGCCCGCCGCGCAGGGACGTCTCCAACTGGTCCGCCACGCCCTCGGCCATGGCCTCACCGTCATCGTATTCCGCCAGCGCCAGAGGCGATGCATTACCCTGACGCACGGCGTACGGATTCTTCTCCAGACGGGTCGTATTGTTGCGCACCAGGGTCGCTCCGCCGGTGACGATGGCATCGGTGGAACGGTAGTTGCGCTCCAGCCGGTAGACGGCGGCCTGGTAGGTGTCAATGAACTCGCGCATGTTCTCCGGCCGCGCGTGCCGCCACTCGTAGATGGCCTGGTCGTCGTCACCCACCAGCAGCACCGTGCCGCTGTCCGGCATCAGCAGCCGCAGCAGGCGGAACTGGGCGGCGTCGGTATCCTGGGCCTCGTCCACGGTGACGTCCCGCAGTTCGGCACGCAGACGCTCGCCGAGGGCCTCATCGGTACGCAACAGCCGCGCCGGCAACAGAATCAGGTCGGAGAAATCCAGCACGCCGGCCCGCCGCTTCTCCTCCTCGTACCGTCGCAGGGTTTCGCGGAAGCGGCGTCCGGTATCCTTCTGCAGGCCGTGTTCCTCGCACAGGCGCATGAGTTCCGGCACATCCGCCTCGTGGGTGACATCCAGGCCGTTGGCGTTGACCTTCTCGTACAGGCGCACCAGTTCCTGACGTCCGGCCTTGTCGGGAAAGGGTCGCGCCAACAGGGCGTCCAGCATGCGCCCGGCATCGTCGGCATCCATGAGTGTGGCATTCCGGGGAATGCCGATGGCCTTGCCGTACTGGCGGAGCATCCGGTTACCGAAGCTGTGGAAGGTGCTGATCCAGGGCAGGCCTACACTCCCGGGCAGCCGCTCCCGCAGCCGCTCGCGCATCTCGCCGGCGGCCTTGTTGGTGAAAGTCAGCAGCACCATGGCCTCGCCGGCGACGCCGCCCTCCGTCAGCCGCCGCGCTGCGCGCTCCGTGGTGCAGCGGGTCTTGCCGGAACCGGCGCCGGCGAGCACGGCAGCCGGGCCGTCGTCGTGGGCAACAACCCGCGCCTGGTCGTCATCAAGCATACGGTTCAAGTGGGTGGTGGCCGGAAAGGGAGGGATTCTACGGGCTGTCGCCGACCGCGACCACACGCACGTACCGAGAGCAGACCAACTACCGGCGTCGAGGCGGGCTCCCGAACTCCAGTGTCAGGTTGGCACCGGCTGCGCCCCTGCCCCGCAGGCGGGAGAGACGGCGTTCCTTGTCCGGGCCTGCCGGCAGCCGATCGGCCCAGCGCCGTGCCGTGACCGGGTCGCGCTGCACATGCTCGTAGAACTTCGCCAGGTGTTCAGCGCCCCGGGTATCGCCCTCGCTGGCCAGTGCGTGCCAAATGGCCACTGCCTCGTCGAGTCGTCGCTGCCGGCGCAGCAGCCGCGCCAGTTCCAGTCGGCCGGCGGCGTCGAGATCCTGCTCCCGCTGCAGGCATTCCAGCGCGCGCCCCTCGTCACCGGCCCGCAACCACGCGGCGGCCGCGCCGCGACCGTCGGCGCGCCATGCCCACGGGCATGCAACCACGTCGCCCAGGCGTGGCGCCAGGGCCAACAGCGAGACGATGTCCAGCCGATTGTGGCGCAGGACATCACCCAGCCGCTGTCCCTGGCCGCGGTGCACCCAGTCAAACCACACGGCGGGCACGGCACTGCCGGGTAGATCATCCTGCCGTTGCAGCCCCAGCAGGGCCGCCTCGGTGGTGGCCAGGCGGCAGTCCGTCCAGCAGCACGCGAACAGTCGACGCACCGGATGCAGCAGGTCGACATGGGTTGCGGGAAACGGTGGCGAGGCGACGCCGTTGAGCCGGTAGCGGTCGCGCAGCAGTGGCAGGTCGAAGCTACCGCCGTTGTACGTAGCGACGCAGTCGAGACCCTGGAGGTCGTCGGCCAGGGCATCCAGCATGGCTGCCTCGCCCCCGAACCCGGTAAGCAGGTACTGCCGCGCCTGCCAGAGATTACCCCGGCGGCGCAGCAAACCAATATTGAAGGCGACCGTACCAGTGCCGCCGGCCAGACCACTGGTTTCCGTGTCCAGGAAGCCTATGGCGGCCAGGGGCAGATCCGGCAATCCGGGGAACGCCAGGCGGGCATGCGGCCCAAGCAGGTATGCATCACCGTGACGGTCGCCGTCGGCGTAGTCGCGGTCCACCCGCAGCACGCCCGGGGCCAGGATCTCGGCCCCCAGCGTCTCGGCCAGTGTGTCCGCATCGCCGGCGCCCGACGGCCGGGGCGCGGCATCACGCTGGCCCACCCGCATGCGCGCCAGGCGCTCCTGCAGCGTGGTCGCGCCATCGCGGGCACGCTCGGGCTCCGGCGTCACGGCGCCGGCCTGTTGTCGCAGGGTATCGAGCCGTTTCCTAAGCGCCATGATCCGCCAGCAGTTCCATGACCCGCAGCGCCGCCTGTTTCGGCGAGAAGCCGCGGTCCTCGTCGGACGCCAGGATGGGTCCGACGCAACCCGGGCAGCCTGACTGGCAGCCGCACGCAGCCACCAGGTCACGGGCATCACTCACCACGGCACGGCGCTGCTCGTACAGTGGGGCCGACAGGCCGACACCGCCGGGGTAGTTGTCGTAGAGGAACACCGCCGGGCGAAAACGCTGCTCCTGTTCCGGGTCCAGGGTGCCCTGCTCGAAGCTGCGGATCTGCCCGCGGCCACTGGCACCCACGGTGGCGAACCAGCGGGCGTTGCCGTCGCCCACGGCACGCCCCAGGTCCTGGGGCTCGGACATTGCCAGCAGGGCGGCCACGTGGTGCATGGCGTGGGCGGCGCCCAGGAAGCCGTCCAGCGCCTCCTGGCGGCTGTCGAACGCGGCCTGCAGTTCATCAGGGTGAATTTCCCACCACACGGCGGTGGTATGCATCTCCTGATCCGGCAGGTTGATGTTGCCGTAGCCGATATTCTCGTGGGTGTAGTAGCGGATCTTCTTGAACCCGGGAATGCGGCGCACCAGGTGCACCTCGCCGTTGGCGCACTCCGAGCGCCTGACACGGGCCGCCTCGAAGCTCTCCAGGATCTTGAGCCGCGTATAGTCGATGGCGTCGGTGTAGTAGTCGGCGCGGGTCTGACGAACCCACGCCTTGCGGCCTTCCCAGTCCAGGGTCTCCACCTGGTAGGGGCTGGCCTGAATGAGGTAGATGGCGCCCTCGTAGAGCGTTTCGGCGGCGCTGGAGTAGTCCACCTCGGCAACGATGCGCTGGCCGCCATCGGTGACGTCGATGACCACGAAGTTGCCCTCGGCCACCGAGCGCAGACTCACGCTGTTGGCCGGGTAGCTGTCCTCGGTCCAGTGCCAGCGGTCCTCTTCCCGGTGCAGCACGCCCTGCTCTTCCAGGTAGGTGAGCAGATCTTCCAGATCCTCGCCGCCGAAACGCTCGCCCTGGCGGAACGGCAGCTCGAAGGCGGCGCAGCGGACGTGGTCCAGCAGGATCAGGAGCTGGTCCGGGTCGATGCGGGCGTGCTCCGGCGATGCGCCCAGGAAGAATTCCGGGTTGCGCACGATGTACTGGTCCAGCGGCTGACTGGACGCCACCAGCACGCCCAGGGCGGTGCGGTTGCGCCGCCCTGCCCGCCCCAGGCGCTGCCAGGTGGCGGCGATGGTGCCCGGGTAGCCGTCCAGCACGCAGACATCCAGCGAGCCGATATCCACGCCCAGTTCCAGTGCCGAGGTGGCCACCACGCAGTCCACGTTGCCGGCGCGCAGTGCCTTTTCCGTGTCGCGTCGCTCGCCGGGCAGGTAGCCGCCCCGGTAGGCCGCCACCCGGGTGCCCTTGCGCGGGTCGCTGTCGAACACGTCCTTCAGGTACTTGGTGATCACCTCCACCATCAACCGGCTGCGGGCGAAGACGATGGACTTGAGCCCGCCGCGTACCGCCATGCGGGTGATCCGCGTGCTCTGGGACCGGCTGGAGGCGCGGATGCCGAGATCGGCATTGATCACCGGCGGGTTCCACAGCAATAGCTGCTTTTCGCCGGCCGGGGCACCGCTCTCGGTCACCGCACGCACCTCGTCCCCCACCAGGCCCCGGGCCAGTTCGGCGGAGTTGGCGATGGTGGCCGACGACAGGATGAACACCGGATCGGCACCGTAGAAGCGGCAGATGCGCCGCAGCCGCCGCATGACATTGGCTACGTGGGAGCCGAACACGCCCCGGTAGGTATGGGTCTCGTCGATGACCACGTAGCGCAGGCTCTCGAAGAACTGCGCCCACTTGGTGTGGTGCGGGAGCACGCCCTTGTGCAGCATGTCCGGATTGGTGACCACGATGTCGCCGCGAGTCCGCACCGCCTTGCGGGCATCCCCGGGCGTGTCGCCGTCGAAGGTGTAGGCGCGGATGCCCAGCTCCCCCGCCTGATTCAGCTCCGTGAGTTCGGCCACCTGATCCTGGGACAGCGCCTTGGTGGGGAACAGGTAGAGCGCCTTGCCGCCCTCGGTGAGCGCCGTATGCAGCACCGGCAGGTTGTAGCACAGCGTCTTGCCCGAGGCGGTGGGTGTGACCACCACGGTATGCTGCCCGGCACGAATGTGATCCCAGGCCTCCCGCTGGTGGCTGTAGAGCCGGGCGATGCCGCGCTGCTCCAGTGCGCGTCGCAGCCGCGGCTCCAGGGCATCCGGCAGCTTGCCGAATCGGGCCTCCCGGGCGGGCACCACCAGCTCCCCGGTGATGCGACCGCCGTACTTGCGCTTCAGCCGCCCGGCCAGGCGCCGCACCGGATCGGTGGCCTCGGCCGGAACGGCTTGCTCTGCGGGTGCGCCCATGGTTCGATGTTCTCCATTGGTTCTCCTCTGCCAATGTAGAGAACAAACAGAGAACGGACAAGACCGCAATGACTGCCCTGACACCGCGCCAGCAGGAAATCCTCGACTACCTGCGCCAGTGCAGCACCGAGGGCGTTGCCCCGACCCTGGACGCTATCTGCGCGGACCTGGGCCTGCGCTCGCGCGGCTCCCTGCACAAACACATCCAGGCACTGGTGGACGCCGGCCTGGTGGTCCCGATGGCAGGCCGCCACCGGGGCGTTCATCTGACCGCAGCCGCCGTGCCCGAGGACGGCGGCCTGCCCCTGCTTGGCCGCATCGCCGCCGGCCGCCCCATCGAGGCAGTCACGGATGACACCCGCATGCAGGTTCCGGATGCCCTGCGCAGCAGCGCGTCGTGCTATGTGCTGGAAGTCCGGGGCGACTCCATGACGGAGGACGGCATCCTCGACGGCGACTGGGTGGTCATCGAGCACCGAGAGCACGCCCGTAACGGCGAAGTGGTGGTGGCCCTGATCGACGACGAGGAGGCCACCCTCAAGCGCATCGAGCAGCGCCCCGAGCGTACCCTGCTCCACCCCGCCAACGCCGCCTACAAGCCGCAGGAGTACCCACCGGATCGGGTGCGGATCCAGGGCGTGGTGGTGGGGCAGATGCGGAAGTACTGATGTTGGGGCCCGAACGCGACGGCCGGTCGCGGCTTGCGCCGCTCCTACGGCTGGGCATGAATCGGCCCCGACAATCGGTTACCATACGTGCCTTTCCGCGCAGGGAACTCTCAAGCTACCCAGTCCGTTGCAGTGGCCATGGCGCCCCGCCGGATCGGGTTCAAGACACGCGAACGAGGAGTCACAGCATGACCGAACGAGTTCAGGAGGGAGGCCTTCAGGTCGCGAAGCAGCTGCACGCGCTGGTCGCCAGCGAGCTGACCGCCGGCACCGGGATCGCGCCGGCCACCGTCTGGAGCACCCTGGAGTCACTGGTAAACGACCTGGGGCCGCGCAACCGGGAGCTGCTGGAAAAACGCGACCGCATCCAGGAACAACTGGACGACTGGTACAAGCAGCGCAAGGGTCAGCCGCACGATCACGAAGCCTACAAGCAGTTTCTCAAGGACATCGGCTACCTGCTGCCGGAAGGCGACGACTTCCAGGTCACCACCGCCAACGTCGACCCGGAGATCGGCGAAGTCGCCGGCCCGCAGCTGGTGGTGCCCATCAGCAACGCGCGCTTCGCCCTGAACGCCGGTAATGCCCGCTGGGGCAGCCTCTACGATGCCCTCTACGGCAGCGACATCATTCCCGAGGACGGCGGCAAGGAAAAAGGCACCAGCTACAACCCCGTCCGCGGTGCGGAAGTGGTGCGCCACGCCGCCAAGGTGCTGGATGACGCCGCGCCCCTGGCCCAGGGCAGCCATGCCGACGTCACCGCGTACAAGGTCGAGGGTGGCACGCTGGTCATCACCACCGGCGCCGGGGACACCACGCTGCAGCATCCGGAGCAGTTCGTCGGTTACCAGGGCGACGCCAACGCGCCTCATTCCGTGCTGCTGCGCCGCCACGGCATGCACCTGGACATCCGCATCGACGCCAATGACCCGGTGGGCAAGGACCACGCCGCCGGCGTCAAGGACGTGGTGCTGGAGTCCGCCATGACGGCGATCATGGACTGCGAGGACTCCGTGGCCGCCGTGGACGGCGAGGACAAGACCCTGGTCTACCGCAACTGGCTCGGCCTGATGCGCGGCGACCTGGAAGAAAAGATGGAGAAAGGCGGCAAAACGTTCGTCCGCAAGCTCCACGACGATCGCGTCTACACCGGCGCCAACGGCGGCGAAGTGCGGCTGCACGGCCGCGCCCTGATGCTGGTGCGCAACGTCGGCCATCTGATGACCACCCCGGCGGTGCTGGACGCACAGGGCAACGAGATCCCCGAGGGCATGCTGGACGCGGTGATGACCTCCCTGGGCTTCCTGCATGACCTGAACGGCCTGGGCAAGCACACCAACTCCCGCGCCGGCAGCATGTACATCGTCAAGCCGAAGATGCACGGCCCCGAAGAAGTGGCCTTTGCCTGCGAGATCCTCAACCGCGTGGAAGATGCCTACGGCCTGAAGCGCAGCACCCTGAAGATCGGCGTCATGGACGAGGAGCGCCGCACCACGGTGAACCTCAAGGAGTGCCTGCGCCAGGCCAGCGACCGCATCATCTTCATCAACACCGGCTTCCTGGACC
>SKYZ01000311.1 GCA_007127625.1 Aquisalimonas sp.
AGATCCCCTCCCCCATCCAGGCACTGGGCGGCGACTTCTCCTGCCCCGACGGCCTGCCGGCGCTACCGGACGCCCTGGACGTGGTCTATTTCATTGCCACACCGGGGCGTTTCGAGGACGAGTCCTATCGCCTGGCCTACGTGGAGGGCATGCGCAACCTGCTGGCGGCGCTGGATCGGCAGGGACAGTCCCCCGGGCGCATGATCCTGGTCAGCAGCTCGTCGGTCTATGGCATCACGGACGGCAGCTGGGTGGACGAGGACACGCCGGCCGTACCCGGGGGCTTCTCCGGGCAACGGTTGCTGGAGACGGAACAGCTCCTGGCGGCGAGCCCTCATCCCGGCGTGGTCATCCGTTTCGGCGGCATCTATGGTCCCGGGCGGGAACGCATGCTGCGCAAGGTCCGCAACGGTGAACCGGTGGTCACCGACCCACCCCAGTACACCAACCGCATCCACCGGGATGACTGCGTCGACGCCCTGGTCCATCTGTTCGGCCTGGAGCACCCCGAACCGCTCTACCTGGGCGTGGACCATCACCCCTGCACCCAGGAGGAAATCACCGACTGGCTCGCCGATCGTATCGGCATGCCCCGACCGCCGAAGGAATCCGGCTCGGCCGGCGGCGTGCGCGGGAGCAACAAGCGCTGCCGCAATGACCGGCTGGTGGCCAGCGGCTACCGGTTCCGGTACCCGGACTACCGGGCCGGCTACGAGGCCATGCTGGCGGACGGGTGAACGCCCGCCAGCTCCAGAACCGCCTCAGCTCTCCTTGTTGACCACGATCTTGGGGAAGCGGCTGCCCTTCTCGGTGGACTGCTGCGAGAGCTTGGCGCCGACCCGGCGGGCGATCTCGCGGTAGGATTCGGCGCTCTGGCCATCCGGCTCCGAGATCACCGTGGGCTTGCCACCGTCGGCCTGCTCGCGGATATGCAGGGCCAGCGGCAGCGAACCCAGGAGGTCCACCTCGTACTGCTCGGCGATGCTCTGGCCGCCACCGGCGCCGAAGATGTGCTCCTCGTGGCCGCACTGGCTGCAGATATGGGTACTCATGTTCTCGACGATGCCGAGCACCGGCACGTTGACCTTCTCGAACATGCGCAGGCCCTTGCGGGCATCCAGCAGGGCAATATCCTGGGGCGTGGTGACGATCACGGCACCGCTCACCGGAACCTTCTGGGAGAGGGTCAGCTGGATGTCGCCGGTCCCCGGCGGCATGTCCACCACCAGATAATCCAGGTCCTGCCAGTTGGTATCCCGCAGCAGCTGCTCCAGGGCCTGGGTGACCATGGGGCCCCGCCAGACCATGGGGGTTTCCTCGTCGATAAGAAAGCCCGAGGACATCACCTGCATGCCGTAGTTGGACAGGGGTTCCAGCTTCTTGCCATCGTGAGAGTCGGGCTTGCCGGTGATGCCGAGCATGCGGGGCACGCTGGGGCCGTAGATGTCGGCGTCCAGCACCCCCACCCTGGCGCCTTCCGTGGCCAGGGCCAGGGCGATGTTCACGGTGGTGGTGGACTTGCCCACGCCGCCCTTGCCCGAGGCCACGGCGATGATGTTCTTCACCCCGCTGACCAGGGAATTGCTGCTCTCAACCATGTAGGACTCGATGTTCGAGCGAATCCCGACGGCAACCTCGCCAACGCCATCCAGGCCCTGGACGGCCTCCTGCACTGCCTGACGCAGGCCGGCCTCCCAGCGCTTCGCGGGGAATCCCAGCACCAGGTCGATGCTGACCCTGTCACCGTTGATGCGGATATCCTCCACGCAGCGGGCGGCAACCAGATCCTTGCCCAGGTGCGGCTCCACGTACTCCTGCAGACGGGCTTCAACCTGTGCCCGGGTGACCTCGCTCATACCAACCTCCACCGAGTCCGCGCGGTCTGTGCTTGCATTCCCGCAACGGGTGTTATTTGCTTGGGAGTGTCCGTTCATCGAAAAAACGGGGATCCTGCGTCCATGATAACGCATCGCATTTTCTTCTTGGCGGTTCCATTGCTTGCCGTGACCCTCGGCGGACCCGCACTCACGCACCACGACGGCGATCACGCCGCCGAGGAAGAACTGGTCGATGCCGTACGCAACGGCGACCAGGGGCAGGTGGCGACGCTGCTGGATCAGGACGTCGACGTGGATGCAGCACTGTCCGACGGCGAATACGGGGGCAAGACGGCACTCATGTGGGCGGCCGAGTCGGGTGACCTGTCGATTCTGGAAAAGCTCATCGAGGCCGGCGCTGACGTGGATGCCCGCAATCCCAAGGGTGGCACGGCGCTCATGTACGCGGCGGTCAACGGCCGCGAGGCTGCGGCACGAGCCCTGATCAATGCCGGCGCGGACCCCAACCACAGTGTCCGCCACGGCTGGACGCCGGTGCTGCTCGCGGCGGCCAAGAGTCACGACAATACCGTGACCACCCTGGTGGAACTGGGTGCCGACCACGACCCGCGTGATGTCTACGGCTGGACGCCCCTGATGCGCGCAGCCGAGCGTGGTGACCGGGAGATGGTGCGCACGCTGCTGGAACTGGGCGCCGACGTCGAGGCCGAGGACAACGCCGGCAATACCGCGCGCACCATCGCCCGCCGCGCCGGGAACCGGGACGTTCTGGAGCTGCTGCGTCGGGCGGACGACGAGCGCTCCTCGTAACCCTGCCCCCGGATGCCGGTTTCAGCAGCGCATGATATTGCTGCTGAAGCGGGTCATGGGGACCACTTCGGTTTCACCGCGGATGCGACCGTCCGCCTCGCCGTCCAGGTACTCCATGGCAAGCCGCGCTTCGAACTCGTCGAAAAAGCGCTGAAACATTTCACCACCCAGCGTGCCGGTGACATACAACCCGTCGTCCTCAGGATCGTGCTCCAGCAGCACCGCAGCCAGGGGCTGGTCCGCGGGTCCGGAGATCACGTCGGCGCCGGTATACGGGTCATAGACGCTGTTCTCGGCACAGCAGGTGATCTTGCCGCCGTTCGCGCCCTCGCCCGGCTGGCGGAAGCCGATGTAGCTGACCTGCTGGGTGGGATGCGCCATCTTGTGGGCGCAGATGGCCGAGAACGCCACCAGGGATCGATCGGGACCGACACCTCCGGGCCAGTCGTAGGTCTTTCCGTCCCGCGTGCGCAAGCCGTTCCGCCCCTCCACCGCTTCGCCCAGGTCCAGCAGGAAGCACGGTGTGGCCTGGTAGGGATAATGGAAGACGTAGTTGCGCTTGGTCTCCAGCGCCGCCGCACGGAGCGGTTCTCCGCGACCATCCAGCAATCGGACCTTCTCGTACTCCCGCGGCGTGACCTGCTCGGCGGCAAGAAGCCACTGCGGCCCGACACTGAGACAACCCGCACCGGCGGCACAGGCCTTGACGAAGCCTCGGCGACGCATACAACCCCCTCCTCGAACGGGGCCGTCCCGGGCCATTGCCCACCCGGTGAGGGTGAGGCGATTCCTGAATGGATTGGCGCGCCCGTCCAGGACCGGACGGGCGCAAACGTGGTCATCAGCCGCCCTGCACGACCCCGCAGGCAACGCGGGCACCGGCACCGCCGATGGGCTGCGTCATGTGGTCATCGGGGGCTTCGTGGATGACCAGCGCGCTGCCGTCATCATCGAGCATGTTGCCACCGACACTGCCGTCGAGACTCGCCCGTTCATTGAACATTTCCACCATCGCGGTGCCGTCACCGTGGACGTAGAAGTTGGGCAGGTCACCGGCGTCCGGGCCTTCCGGATTGAGGTACCCGTGCTTGACGTCATCGGGGTTCAGATGGCCGCCGGACGCCTGGAAACCCTCCTCCGGATCATCGCAAGTACCGACGCTGTGGATGTGGATGGCCTTCCAGCCCTTGTCCAGACCATCGATGCTGAAGTTGATCAGCACGCCGGCCGTACCCTGCTCGACACTGCCCTGGCCGACGACCTCGCCATCGTTGTCGACGAACTCCACGCTGGCCGCCGGCGAGACGCCGTCTTCGGCCATGCTCGCCAGGGGAAACGCGACGACGGCCACACTGATCAGAACTGCATGTCTTATCTTCATCAACTCCTCCTGGGCGCGCGCACGACGATTTTTGGTCCCTATTCAGGGAGACGCTGAATCAACGCCTCCCTAAGCATAGACCCAACCCCGGCACGGACCAAGCTACCGCTCCCGCAGGCGCGGAATCAGGGAGACGAAGTTGCAGGGCTTGTGGCGGCGGTCCAGCTGCTGCTGCAGGATCCCGTCCCAGGCCGTGGCGCAGGCACCGCTGGATCCGGGCATGACGAACACCAACGTGCCGTTGGCCACCCCGCCCACCGCACGCGACTGGATCGTGGAACTGCCGATCTCCTGCCAGGACAGATACCGGAACAGCTCGCCAAAACCATCCACTTCCATGTCCAGCAACGGCCGCACTGCTTCCGGGGTGGTGTCACGTCCGGTTATTCCGGTGCCACCGGTGGTCATGACCACCTTCACCGCCTCGTCAGCGATCCAGCGCGACACCACCGCGCGTACCTGGTAGATGTCGTCGCGGACGATGGCCCGATCCACCGCCTGGTGGCCGGCACCAACGGCACGATCGGCCAGCAGCTTGCCCGACTTGTCGTCCGCTTCTGTGCGACTGTCTGACACGGTCAGCACCGCCACCGGCAGCGGCACGAAACCGGTGCCGTCCGCCTGCAACTCATCACTCATGACTGCCCTCCCGGCCGGAATCCCCCGCCGCATCCGATGTTGCCAGCGGCGTGCCGCCCTGGTAACCGCTGGAGCCATCCGTGTAGAAGTCCTCCTTCCAGACGGGCAGGCGCTCCTTGAGGGTGTCGATGGCGTACTGACCGGCCTGGAAGGCGTCCCCGCGGTGGGCCGACCGTACCGCCACCAGCACACTGGCCTCGCCGATGCCGAGCTCACCGATGCGGTGGACAATCCGGCACTCGGCGACGCCGAAGCGCTCGCAGGTCTCCTGTTCCAGCTCCTCCAGCACCCGTTCCGCCATGGGGCCGTAGGCAGTGTAACGCATGCCGGCGACACCTCTGCCCTGGTGGTGATTGCGCACGATGCCGCCGAAGACCACGTAGGCGCCGCAGGTGTCGTTTTCGGTATCTGCCAGCAGGGTATTGATATCCAGAGGATGCTCGGTAATTCGCTGCATCAGCACGCCTCCGCAGGCAGTGGATGGGATCCCCCGCTCACCGGGGGCAACAGGACCAGCGGCCGCGCCGGATCCACGCGATCGCCGCGGCGCACCAGGTGTTCGCCCTGGGCGCAGGCCACCCGGGGCAGGTGATCGGACAACGCCGGCACGTCCCCCCTCAGGCGCTCCAGTACCTGCTCCACGGTGGGCGCGTCATCGTGCACTTCGATCTGCAGCGTGCGGGTGCCGGCGAGCTGCTGCAGCACCCCGTAGAATTCCACGTCCAGCATCGATCCTCCCGGGTCAGGGAACCGCCGTGGCGGCATCGTGTCCGAGTATGCCACAGAGCGCCGGCGGGAAGGCACGATGCCCCCGGCGGCTGTGTTATCGTGATGGCAGATTCGGATCAGGGTGATAGATGATGGAACTCCAGGACCTGGTAGATACCTTCGAATTCCTGGACGACTGGGAAGACCGCTACCGCCTGCTCATCGACATGGGGCGGGAACTGCCGGAGTTCCCGGACGACGCACGCACGGAATACAACCGGGTGGACGGCTGCACCAGCAACGTGTGGCTGATCACCGAGGTGGAGGACGGCAATCCGCCGCGCCTGCATTTCCGCGCGGACAGCGACGCCTTCATCGTCAAGGGACTGGTGGCCATCCTGCTCAAGGCCTACTCGGGGCGGACTCCACAGGAGATCCGCGACACCGACATCGAGGGCCTGTTCAACCGCCTGGGCCTGAGCAAGCAGCTCACCCCCAACCGCCGCGACGGCTTCTTTGCCATGGTCAAGCGCATCCACGGCCTCGCCGAACAGCACGGCGGCACCGCGACCGCGCAGGCCTGACCTGCCCAACGGGTGCCGCCCCGTCGGCGGCACCCGTCATCCGACCTGTCAGCCCCTACCGGTGGTCAACACGATCTTGCCGGTGGCCTTGCGACTCAGCAGGGCGTTGAGCGCATCTCCGGCCTGATCCAGGGGATAGGTCTTCCACACGTGGGGCTTGAGCTTGCCCTCGGCATGCATGGCGAAGAGTTCCTGGAAATTCTTCGCGTTGTCCTGGGGCTGGCGACGCACGAAATCACCCCAGAACACCCCGACCACGCTTGAACCCTTGAGCAGCGGCAGGTTGCCGGGGATCTTCGGGATCGTGCCGCTGGCAAAGCCGATGATCAGCAGCCGGCCGTTCCAGTTGATGCAGCGCAGGGCCTGTTCGCAGGCCTCGCCGCCCACCGGGTCGTAGATCACGTCGGCACCCTTGCCGTCGGTGAGCGCCTTGACCTGATCCTTGAGGCTGCCTTCGCTGTAATTCACCAGTTCGTCGGCACCGTGCTCTTTCGCCACCTGCAGCTTGTCGTCGGAGCTGGCGGCGGCAATCACGCGGGCGCCCATGGCCTTGCCCAGTTCCACCGCGGCCAGACCGACGCCACCGGAGGCACCCAGCACCAGCAGGGTCTCTCCGGCAGCCAGGTTCGCCCGCTGCTTCAGGGCGTGGTAGGAGGTGCCGTAGACCATGGGGAAACCGGCGGCGGTGATGTAGTCCATGCTGGAGGGCATGGGCAGCACCCGGTCGGCACCGATTACCACCTCCTCGGCAAAGCCGCCCCAGCCGGTGAGGGACATCACCGGATCACCCACGTTCAGGTGGCTGACCCCGGAGCCCACCTCCAGCACTTCGCCGGCCACTTCGGAGCCCGGCGAGAACGGCAGGTCCGGCTGGATCTGGTACTTGCCCTGGATAATCAGGGTGTCCGGGAAGTTGACGCCGCAGGCATGGATGCCGATACGCACGTCGTTCTCGCCCACGGGGGCGCTGGGCGCCTCGTCCACCACCAGGGATTCCGGTGGCCCGTGTTCCTTGCACAGTACTGCTCGCATGTCTCTGTCTCCTCGCTTGAATGTCTTGGTGGTTGGTTCATTCGGTGCATCGGGATGCACCCGACGCATAGCCGATGAAATCGCAGTCCGTAGGGTGGATGTTTACATCCACCGTTTCCCGACATCTCGCGTCGGGCGGCTCGCGGATGTCC
>SKYZ01000140.1 GCA_007127625.1 Aquisalimonas sp.
CGTGGTCTCCGTGGTCTCCGTGGTCTCCGTGGTCTCCGTGGTCTCCGTGGTCTCCGTGGTCTCCGTGGTCTCCGTGGTCTCCGTGATCTCCGTGATCTCCGTGATCTCCGTGATCTCCGTGATCTCCACCATGATCGTGGTCATTCTGCGCCATTGCCAGCGGTGATATGGCCAGGGCGAGAGCGAACAGGAGCGTTGCCAGTAATTGCCGATGCATGATCAATGTCCTCCGAAACTCGGACCCGGCAGCAACATGTCGTGCTCCAGGTGGATGATGTCGTCACGCCGACCGACCGACTTGTTGAACGTGTGATCGAACTGCATGCTGATGCCGAACTGCACCGTGGTCTCGTGCTCCAGGCCAAGGCCCCGGCGCAGATCCCCCTCGTAGCGCTCGTGCGCGATCTGGGCCACCGCATCGATGCCGTTGCCCAGGCGCCAGGCGAAACTCGGCAGCACCGCATAACGGCGGGCGTTGTCGAAGTCACCGTAGTCCTGTCCGGCCAGGGTCAATGCCGCCTGCCAGCGCTGCTGCAGGTAGGGGCGGTGGCGATAGCGCAGGGAGGCCACGGCAGCCGTTGCATCACTGCGCGCCCGCTCGAGGTCACCGACAAGCGATCCCGAGTCCTCGCCCTGGCTCCACATGAACTGGGTGTCCAGATGCAGCAGCCGCTCCGGGTGGCCGCTGATGTTGAAGCCGGCCCCGACCTGCACCGTCACGAGATCACCGTCATCCAGACCACCTCGCTCGTCGAAGGGCTGCACGTCCATGGACAGGCCTGCGAAGGTCAGCCCGCGGTCAGTATCCACGGTCTCCGGAACGTAGTAGTGCAGTCCGAGGGAGCCGCTGTTGAGGTTTCCGTACCGCGGATCCCCCGGAAGCCCCTCCGGCCTCGCCAGGGCGGCCGCCGTCATGCCGAAATACGGCGTGAACCACCAGTCCGCCGCCAGCTGCTCGCCGTACAGGGTCAGGGTGTCACTGTCTTCCTCCAGACGGGCGTTGGGTACGTGGGTGTAGGCGAGCAGGTCGTCATCCCGCACTGTGGGGAAGCGCACCAAGTTGTTCGGCAGCCCCGTGCGCCCGATCCGGGCCTCCCATTGCCGGCCGCCGACACCAGCGTAGGCCTGGTGCAAGAACACGCTCTCGTTCATGTCGGTGTCCCCCAGCGCCTTGAAGCCGAAAGCACCGAAGCCGTAGTGGTTGTCGTCGTGCAGGTGCTTGGCAAAGCCGAGCAGCAGGCTGGAGTCCTCGATGTCGACGCCTTCTTCGGAGGTCGCACCCTCATCGACACGCTGGAGCTGCTCGAAGTCCACGGTTGCCAGAGCGCGCCCGCCGATGACGATCTCGGGGGGCACATGGGGGTCGATCTCGAACGCACTGGCCGGCAGCGCCATCGTGAGCAGGGCGCCGGTCATCATCAGGGCATGCTGTTTCATGCGGCACCTCCTCACTGGTTGATGGTGGTGGACGGCACATAGGGCGGGTCGCCCATGTCCTCGTACTCGAGCATGGTGATCATGCCCCCCGGGTAGATGCCGTTGTTGCGGCTGTGAATCTCCTTGTGATCGTGGAAATCCCAGAAGCCCGGGTTGTTGCCGTAGACGATGATGTCCACGGTTTTGCCCGGGGTGACCGGCACCGTGTTGAGCTTGATCGGCTGAGGCAGCGGATTGCCGTCCTCGGCCACCTTCCAGAACTGGTGCCCGTGCAGGTGCATGTGGTGGTCGGCGATGCCGCCGTTGATCAGCCGGATGCGGATGTACTCCCCCTGGCGGATGCGCAGGTGGCCGTGCTCGCCCACCGTGGAGGGGTAGGACTTGCCGTTGATGGCGAAGAAGTTGGGCTGGATGGTGCCGCCGGGGGCGTTGCCGCGGGTATACGGCGGCCGCCAGCCGTCCTCGATGGCCTTGACGAAGTCCTCGTAGCGCTTGAAAAAGCCGTGGGTGGCCGGCGACAGCCGCCCGTCGCCCATGAGCTTGTTCACCTGCCCCATGCCTTCCAGCACCTCGTTGATGTGCTCCCGGGTGAACTCGAGATCGAAACTCTCGAGCACCAGCACGTAGTCCCGCTCATAGGGGAACTGCTCACGAATGGGATCATTGGGCGAGTCGATGATGAACGCCCCGTGCAGGGCCGACATCATGTGCAGCGGCGTTCCCCAGTGGCAATGGTAGAAGCGCGTGCCGTGGGGGCGTGCCTGGAAGCGGTAGGTGAACGTCTCGCCCGGGTGCACCGGATCGTGGGACATCATGGGCACGCCGTCCATGGTGTAGATGAGGTCCACGCCGTGCCAGTGGATGGTGTGCATCTCCTCGGTGTTGTTGGTGACGTTCACCTCGATCCAGTCGTTCTCGTTGACCCGGAACACCGGGCCGGGCACCTGGTTGTTGAAGGCAAACGCCGGAAACCTCACGCCGGGCAGCAGCTCGTGCTCCACCAGGTCGAAGCTCATGTCGAAAACGCGGTAGTCCACGTCGTCGGGTGCGCCCGGGAGCACGTGGCGGTCGTGTTCGTGGGCGTGATCCTGCATGAACATCATCGAACCCTTGCCGGGCTCGTGCAGGTGGCGCGGGGCGACACCGAAGTCTTCGGGGGTGGAGCGGCCCGATGCCGCCAGGGGCGCCGCCACGGCGCCACCGGCGATGGCTCCGGCCGTCTTCAGGAAGCGGCGACGAACGGGGTCGGTCGCCTGTCCGGCACTGTCGTGCCGATCATTGTTGTTGCTGGACATGAATACACCTCGTCTGAACGGATCAGCAGTCCGGCCACGGGTAATCGCCCGCGGCCGCGTAAGCGTTCAGGCGCGGTGTCTTGGAGGTCTCAGAAGGGTGTCGATGCGGGCAACCGGTTGGCCCGAGTATCGGTCAGGTGCAAGGGCCGCGACATGGCCTGGGCCTGCATCATCAGCGGTCACCGGTGCCCCGGCGAGGCAAAGGCTGCACAAACCGCATTCCCCGGCTTCATGGTGTTCGCTGTGGGTGCTGTGCAGCTGATGATGACCGGCGTCGGCCGTATGCGCCGCCTCTGCCTCGTGGCCCTGCATGTCTGGCATACCGGCCTGCACCGCCCCGCCCAGGAGCAGTTGCAGCACCAGAATCAGCAGAATGACCGGGCGGAAGACACGCATAATGTTACACAATACGCTTTGGGCTAGTGTCCTGTCACCCAAGTTCATAACGAACTTGGGTGACAGGACACTAAATCTACGCCAGCGGAGGTAATCCTGCACCGACTTGATCCCGGTCAATTCTTCATGTGTATGAGCGGCTACAGTGGGCATCATCAATACTCTTTACTGGTGACGGTCCGGAATCATGCCGCAGCACGCAGGCCACAGTTCCAGCACTCCCGACGCGCCCCGGCCGGTGTGTTCCTGGCGGCTGTTGCTGCTGGTCCTGCTCGTGCTGCTACCCGTCACCCTGGCACTGGCATCTCCGGAGCATGTGCACCCCGCCGGCGAGTCCTCCGGCGAACCCCGTATTCACGCGCACGACCCTTCGGAGACGCCGACCTGCCACCACGGAGGTCACCAGCATGCGGTGCCGGGGCTGATTGCCGACAAGCGCGACCTGGACGTTCCCCATTCCGGTGGCGACCCCGATCAGGAGTCTACCGCAACGCTGTCGCAGGGCCCGACGACGACGTTCACTCCCGAAGTCGCGTCCACCTCCCCCGAACGGTTGTCCATCCACGCCGACCATAGCCTCCCGGTTTACCTGCTGACGCAGCGCTTCCGCGCCTGATTCAGCGACCTCCCGCAGCGCTGCGCCAACAGGCGTTCCCTGAACATTGACCCGGGAGGTCACTACCCATGCATTCCCTGATTCACGACACCGGCGCGGGCTTCTGGCTCGGTCACTCGCTCATGGTGCTTCTCATGATCACCGTCCTCGCCCTGGCGCTTGCCGGCGCCTACCTGCTCCTCTCCGCCCTGCTGGAGCGGCGCGAGACGGGCAGCGGTGAGACGGTGCATGCGCGGGCGGAGCGATACGCGCAGAGCGAAATGGACCGGGAGGAGTCTCTCCGGCGCCATGATCCATCTTGACCTTCCAATGATTGGAGGGATTACGCTTTTTGGCTGCATTACCGGCAACGTACGCCACATGCAGGCCCTAGCATCTACTTGATTCCATTCAATGAAGCACACGCTTCAGGAGGTTCCGAAATGACGATGAATCGAACCTACAAGGCAGCACTCGGTCTGGCCCTCATCGTGGGCGCAGGCACCCTTGGCGTCGTCGGCGCCCAGGGCATGCAGGGCATGATGGGCGGTGGCATGCACGGCAGCGGCCAGGGCGGCATGATGCAGGACTGCCCGATGATGGGAGGTGAGTCCGGCGGCATGGGGGGCATGATGGGTGGCGGTATGCATGGCGGTGGCCAGGGTGGCATGGGCATGCATGGCGGCATGATGCAGGGCGGCGGCATGGGCATGTCCGGCAAGGGCATGCACGGCGGCATGGGCATGATGCAGGGGCTGGACATGGATGATGACCAGCGCGAGCAACTCCGCGAGCGCCGCAGCGAGCATCGCCACGAGCAGTTCAGCCGCATGGCAGAAATGATGGACCTGCGTGAGGAGATGCATGCCCAGATGCACTCCGAGCGCCCCGACCCTGATGCTGTCCGCGAACTGCACGGCCGCATGGCCGATCTCCACGGCGACATGATGGCCGACCGCATCCGCCTGCAGAATGACATGCAGGACATGCTTACCGACGAGCAGCGAGAGCGGATGCGCGAGGGCATGCAGGAACGCCGCGGTGGCATGGGTGGCGAGCGTGGCGGGGATGGTGACCACCAGCGCCACCACGGCGGCGGTTCGTAAGCGGCCGGCCATGTGGGAGCGGCTTTAGCCGCGACGGTTCTGGCGATGAGCGCCACACACGGTCGCGGCTTGCGCCGCTCCTACAACGACGTTAATCCAGGGCCTAGCTGAAGATGCACGGCCCCCGTTAACACGCTCCACCCACGGAGGATCCGCCCATGTGGACGCGCATCACTCAACGCCTGGGGACACCTCTGACAGTGGTCCTCATCGGCGGACTCGCCCTCGTCGGCGGAAGCCTCGCGGCCGATCATTGGGAGCACATCATCGGCTTCGCGCCGTTCCTGCTGCTGGCCGGCTGTCTGGTCATGCACCTGTTCATGCACCGCCACGGTGGCGGGCACGGACATGATCGCTAGATGATCCGCCATCAGGTCATCGAATCACGAGGAGTTCACGCCATGACGGCAAAATTGGTCGCACTGCCCTTGTTCCTCTCCGCGATGCTGACCGCGCTTCCGGCGGCGGCACAGCGCTACAGCGACGGCCCGGGAGCCTGGCACCACAACTTTGGCGCGGGGCACATGCTCTTCGGTGGGCTCATGATGATCCTCGTCTTTGGCGCTATTGTCGCGCTGATCTTCTTGCTCGTGCGCAGTGTCGGCGGCGCGAACGCTTCTTCCAGGCCGCCAAGCCAGAACCGTAGTCCGCTGGACATTCTCGATGAACGCTATGCGCGTGGTGAGATTGACCGCGAGGAATACCAACAACGTAGACAGGACCTGACCGGGTGAAAAACGCATGACGATGGAAGCCAAACTGGTCGTCCCGGGCATGGGCTCGGATCACTGCGCCGGCATTGTCCGGGCTGCCCTGGAGCGCCTGGACGCGGTGGAGTCGGTGAGCACCAACATCGCCAACCACCGGGTCACCGTGCAGTATGACGCCGGCACTGCGGACGCGGACGCGCTGCGCACTGCCGTGGAGGCCGCCGGCTACGACGTGGCCCGGGTTGACGCGGGCGGCGACGGCACGACGATCAAGCTGGTGGTGCCGGGTATGGGCTCAGACCACTGCGCGGGCATCGTGCGCGCCTCCCTGGAGCGCCTGGAGGGCATTGAATCGATCCGCACCAATATCGCCGACCACCGGGTCACCGTCGCCACCACCGCCGACGGCCCCGACGGCGAAGCGCTGCGCACGGCCGTCGAAGGGGCCGGTTACGATGTCGCGGCCGTGGAGACGGAAGGCGACGACGACCACGCCGACGATGCCGCCATCGACGAAGCCTACGTGAAGCAGGCCTGGCGGCGGCTGTGGATCGCCATGATCCCCACCGCGGCGATCATGGGGCTGATGATGCCCCACATGTTCTGGCAGCCCATTCCGGGGTATCTCGCCATCATCGCCGTGCTGGCCTTCCCGGTGGTGTTCCTCGCCGGCGGCGCGGCCACGCATCGCTCGGCCTGGCGCTCACTGAAATCCGGCCATTTGAACATGGACGTGCTCATCTCCATGGGCAGCCTGCCGCCCTATTTCATTGGCCTGGTGGGCTTCGTCTACCCCATGACCTCGTTCATCGAGATGGCGGCGACCATCATGGCCTTCCACATGCTGGGGCGCTATCTGGAGCACCGCGCCAAGGGGCAGGCCTCCTCGGCCATCCGCAAGCTGCTGGACATGGGGGCGAAGACCGCCCGCGTGGAGCGCGACGGCGAGGAAGTCGATGTGCCGGTCAAGCAGCTCCAGACCGGCGACGTCATGATCGTGCGCCCCGGCGAGAAGGTGCCCACCGACGGTGAGGTGGTTGAGGGCGAGAGCACCGTGGACGAGTCCATTGCCACCGGCGAATCCGTGCCCGTGGAGAAGGCCGTCGGGGCCACCGTGCTCGGCGCCACCATCAACCAGCAGGGCTTGCTCAAGGTGCGCGCCACCCGGGTGGGCAAGGACACGTTCCTCTCCCAGGTCATTCGCCTGGTGGAGGAGGCACAGGGTTCGCGGGTGCCCGTGCAGGAGCTGGCTGACCGCATCACCGCCCGGTTCGTGCCGGCGGTGCTGGCGATCGCGGCGCTGGCCTTCATCGCCTGGCTCGCCTTCAGCGGGACGCTGGAGCCCATCCTGCTGTGGGGCGAGGGCTTCCTGCCCTGGGTGGATGCCACGCGGCCGCCGCTGGTGCTCGCCATCCTCGCCACCATCGCGGTGCTGGTCATCGCCTGCCCGTGCGCCCTAGGCCTGGCAACGCCGACGGCGCTGATGGTGGGCTCAGGCATGGGCGCCGAGCGTGGCGTACTGATCCGCTC
>SKYZ01000445.1 GCA_007127625.1 Aquisalimonas sp.
GCCGACGACTTTCACGCCATCTTCGACGTCAACGTCATCGGACCCTACCAGATGATCCGGGCAGTGGCGCCAACCATGAAGTCACAGGGACGGGGGGCGGTGGTGAACGTCTCCTCCATTGCCGGCATACGCGGGGTGGGCTCATCGGTGGCCTACGCCGCGTCCAAGGGCGCGCTCAACACCATGACCCTGTCCCTGGCCCGGGCCATGGGCCCGGAAATCCGCGTCAATGCGGTCTGTCCGGGGTTCGTGGAGACGGGGTGGCTGAAGGCCGGCCTGGGTGACCGATACGAGAAACAGCGCGCCGCCTATGCCGCCAGCACGCCGCTTCAGGACAGCGTGAAACCGGAGGACGTCGCCGAAACAGTGGCGTGGCTGCTCACCGGTGCCGCCAAGACCACCGGGGAAACGGTGCTGGTGGACGCGGGGAAGCTGCTGGGGAACCGCCAGTAATCACACCATGGCAAGCGGGTGCGCGGGCGCGGGAACGCGCCCATGGGCACCCGGCATGGCGCTACCCGATCACCGTCACCGGACCGGCCGCCCCCCGAAGCACGCGCTGGCTGACGCTGCCCAGCAGCATGGTCTGGATGCGCCCCATGCCGCGGCGTCCGATGATGATCTCCCCGCACTCGAGCTCACGCAGATAGTCGTTCACCGCCTGTGCTGGATGGCCGCTGCGGCGGACCTCCTTGATATACAGGTCCTTCGCGCCGGTATCGGCGATGACATCCCGCGCGGCAGCGAAAGCATTGTCGCCGCTCTGCCGCCCGAACTCGGCCAGTGCGGCTTCATCAGGCCACGCCGCGGAGGAGTCCAGCACTCGACTCTCCAGTGCAGGAATCTCCCCGGCCGTCGCCGGCGAGGCGTGCAGAAGATGGATATCCAGGCCAAGCGCGGCGGCCAGATCCCCGGCATATCGCACGGCCGTCGCAGCAAACTCCGAACCATCCACCGGGACCACCAGTGGGCCGACCTCGGCAGACCGGTTCTGGCCGCTACTCACCACGGTGACCGGCTCAGCCACCTCATGGATCATCCGCTCGCTGACACTCCCCAGCAATGCCTCCCGGAAGACACCGAGACCGCGCCGGCCCATGACCACATGGGACGCCTCCTGGTCGTTGACGAATCGGGGGAGTGCTTCCGCCGCTTCACCGGTCAGCAACCGTTCCTCCACCTTAACGCCCTGCCCCATGTGCTCACGCGCGCGCTGGAACGCGGTGTCCGCACTCTCTTTGCGAATGCTCTCGAACCCCCGCCCGGAGAGGTGACTGAGGGTCATGCCCTCGGTCCCTGCGCCCAGTTTCTCGAACAGGTCGGTGGCCGAGGCGGGAAAGGCGTGCACCAGGACAACGGGAAGCCCCAGGGCAGACGCCAGTCTGGAGGCATACCGTGCGGCCTCCGACGCGTGCTCGGACCCGTCCACCGGAACAATCAGCGTGCGGCTTGCAGTACTCATGGCGTCTTCTCCAGTTCTCACTGTTTTGCCAAGAACAACACATCTGCTGTCTCTGCCTTTTGATCCACGTCAACACCAAGCCCCTGCCGACACCCGGACCTGCCTGCGGCGCCACCTTGCAGTCCGCATCGGGAAACCCGAGCATGAGGGGGTCATCGCGCACGTCCGGAGTGCAATCATGGCCCTTCTCCCACGCTTCGCACTGTTCCTGCCATTGACCCTGGGCATCGTCCTCACCCCCTCGACCCACGGGGCGATGGACGATGCAATGTCCGAGAAGCGGCTGGAACTCGAACTCGACCCTGCAGCGCACCAGCTGCATGGATCCGTGACCTGGCCACCGGACAGCGGAGAGATCCGTTTCCGGCTGCACCAACGTCTCGTCGTCACCGGGGCCTACACCGAGCAGGGGCCGGTGCCGGCAGTACAGACATCCACAGGCCAATGGCGAATCGACGTTCCGCACGGCACCGAAACCCTGACCATCAGCTACGGGGGCTGCCTGCGGGGCGCAGACGGAAACAACGGCCGGGGGCCGTTCCTCCGCTCCGACGGCGGGCTGCTGCCCGCCGGTAGTGCCTGGTTTCCCCGGGTCAGAGGCCAGGACACCCTGGCCTGGCACATGACCCTCACCGTGCCGGAGGGTCAGCGTGTCGTTGCCAGCGGCGAACTGCTGGGCGAACAGGACATCGACACCGGGATTCGCGCACGCTACCGCCATCCGCAAAGCCGGAGCATCACCGTCGCCACCGGGCCCTGGTACGAAAAGCACCAGACCACGGACCAGGGGGTGCTGCTTCGCACCCTCTTCCCGGAAAACCTCCACGCCGACCACGCTGGCGCCTATCTGGACCACGCGGCGGAATACCTGGATCGCTTCCACGACGAGATCGGTGCGTATCCGCTGGCGTCATTCCAGATCGCGGCCTCGCCGCTGCCGGTGGGCCTGGCGTTCCCGGGCTTCACGCTGCTGGGCGAGCAGGTCATTCCCCTGCCCTTCATTCCGGGCACGTCCCTGGCCCACGAGGTCCTGCACGCCTGGTGGGGGAACGGCGTCCGCGCAACGGTGGCCGGCGGCAACTGGACCGAGGGGCTGACCACCTACATGGCAGATCACCGGCTGGCAGTGGAGCGCGAGGAAGGCCGTGAAATGCGCCGGCGCTGGCTGCGCGACTACGCCGCCCTGCCGGACGACGCCGATCGCCCACTGAACACCTTTCGCAGCGGCAACCAGGGGGCGGACCGGGTCGTGGGCTACCACCGCGGTGCCATGCTGTTCCTGATGCTGGAGGACCGCATGGGCGGAGACGCCTTCCGGCAAGGGACCCGGCGTCTGTGGCAACAGCACCGGCACACGACTGCCGACTGGGATGACCTTCTGGCTGCCTTTTCCCACGCGACGCACGAGGATCTGTCGCCACTATTCCGGCAATGGCTCGAGCGCGCCGGTGCCCCCGAGCTGGCAGTTGACGAGCTGCAGGTCGAGGGCCGCGGCGACGGCGGGTACGAGGTCACCGGCACGCTGCGACAGAGCCAGTCCGACCCGCCGTTCTCTCTGGCAGTCCCCATGCAGATCTTCGGCGAGGACGGGACTAAGACGGAAGTGGTGGACACGGACGCAAGGGAGACAGCATTCCGCATTCCCATGGCCGCCCCGCCACAACGCCTGGTTGTCGATCCCGACTACCGCCTCTGGCGCCGTCTACCCACCGAGCAGGCTCCGGCCATGCTCCGCGCCCCTTTGCTGGATCCGGAGGCGCGCCTGGTGGCACTTGCCGACGATGCCGCCGCAACGGGCCGCCAGATGACCGGCCGGGACCTGGCGACCATTAGCCCCGACACCACCCCGGAAGGCAGTATCATGGTCGTTGGCAGTCGGAGAGACACCACCGACTGGCTGGAGCGGCACGAACTGGAGATTCCGTCACGGGTTGCGGACCACGACGGCAACCATGCCTTCGCCGTCCCCGACACTGGCGTGGTGGTGCTGGCCGCGGACAGCGCATCCGTCCACCGCCAACTGGCCCGTCACATCCGGCACAGGGGCCATGACAGCTACGTCCTGGTTGCAGGCGATGGCAGCGTAACTGCCAGTGGCGACTGGCCAACGGAGTCCTCGCCCCTGGAACGCTCGCTGGCCGACTGAGGGCCGGACTGGTTCTCCTCGAGCCTCCGTGGCAACGTGGCAAAGTTGCAAAGTGGCACTGCAGGGCCGACTTCCGGGAGCAGCATGCGTATCTCGTTATGGCACATCGGCATCGTCACCCTGGTGGGCATTGCAGCGATCCCGCTGGTGAACCAGGGCCTGTCCGGGGATGGGCTGCTGGATGGCACCGGAACGTCCGTCGCCGACGACTGCGAAATCCCCATCGCCCTCCACCTGGGCTCCATCGATGACCGCTTCGACCTGGGCCGGAGCACGGTGAATCGCGCACTTCGGGACGCCATTGCCATGTGGGAAGAGGCCTCGGACGATACCCTGTTCCGCGAAACCGAGGATCTCGGCATGGCGGTGACCCTGGAGTACGACCAGCGGCAGGCATCGGCCCAGGCACGAGACCGCGACCGCGAAGAGTTGGCGCAGATGGAGGAGACACTGCAGACCCGGCAGGCGCGCCTGCGACGCGAGCATGACAGCCTGAGCGGGGACCTGGCGGCGTTCGAGGACCGGCAGCGTGAGTACAACGCCCGCCGACGGGAGCATGAAGAGGCCGTCGCGGACTGGAACGCCGGCCGCGTGGAGCAGACACTTGCCCGCAGGGCGGAACTGGAACGCGAGCGCCAGGAGTTGCAACAGGCGAGACAGGCGTTGCAGGAGGCCCGACATCAGCTTCAGGGACGCCAGGAGACATTGCAGGCCCGACAACAGCAGCTCGAGGAGGACGCCCGGCAGTTCAACGAACGCGTCGCCGCATACAACCGGGCTGCCGCGGACAGCGTTGGCTTTGAAATGGCACGCTACCAGCGTCACGGGGACGAACGGGCCATCCGGGTCTTCCGTGCCATGGGGGACGATGAGCTGCGCGTGGTCCTCGCCCACGAGCTCGGGCACGCCCTGGGTATCGGCCACGTCAACGATCAGCGCGCCGTGATGCACGCGGACCTGAGTTCAGCCAATCGGCAGCGCACCACCCTCACCGCTGCCGACCGGACCGCCCTTGCCGACGCCTGCAACATCGGCGTGGAGGACTCTTGACCCCATGATGATGCGACTTCGCGACACCATCCGTGACCTGTTCCGGCCCGGTGGGCTCAGGCGCCACCCGGCGCTGGCGGCGATCGCCCTGGCCGTGGTGGCCTTCATCGTCATCGGCCTGGTGCTGCGGCCGCTCTAACCAATACTTGAATACGTGTTCATATATACTATCCTGATGGCGTGAGATCGCTGAGCGCCGACCAACTGACTGAACTGGGCGAGATGTTCCGCATGCTCGGTGACCCGACCCGGCTGGGTATCGTCCTGAGCTGCATGGACGAGCCCGTCAGCGTGGGCCACATGGCCGAGCGGCTGCACGCCTCCCAGTCGTTGATCAGTCATCACCTGCGGCTCCTGCGGGCCACGCGTCTGGTCAGGAATACCCGGCAGGGCCGTAGCGTGCTGTACCAGGTCAGCGATGACCACGTGCGCACCATGTTGCAGAACATGGTGGAACACATCCGTGAAGAGCCGATTGATCCCGGAGGTACGACATGAGTGAAGTGGACCGCGTCAAGTGTGCATGCAGTGACTGTGTCTGCGTGATTCCGCCGGAAACGGCGGTGGAGCGCAATGGTCAGCTCTTCTGCGGTGATTCCTGTGCCAAGGGCCATACCGAAGGCTCCGGCTGCGGGCATGTGGGCTGCAAATGCTCGGGCTGACCCGGTGACTGCTGATCAAGCGATGATCTCAGGGGCACGCTAAACAGTTTCCCTGGGAGGAAAGTCAGTGCATTATCCCCGGATGCTCACTCGCACCCTGGATCTACGTCGCTTATTGCTTCTTGCCAGCCTGTTGGTGGGCGCAGCACTGATCCTCGGCCAGTCGGTCCTGGCCGGGGATCAGCTCCCGCCCTCCATCCAGAAGGTTCTGGACGAATGGAACGTGCCCGGGGAGGCCGTAAGCATTCTCGTGCAGGCGCGCGGCGAGTCGCAACCACGCCTGCGCGTGAATGCGGAGACGCCGCGCAACCCCGCCTCGGTGATGAAACTGTTCACCACCTACGCGGCCCTGGAGGCCCTGGGTCCCGCCCACACCTGGGAGACCAGGGTTCATGCCGGTGGCCCCGTTCGCGACGGGCGACTCCAGGGGGACCTCTGGTTCGAAGGTGGTGGCGACCCGTTTCTGACGGCCGAGGACTTCTGGAGCCTGCTGGGATCGCTGCGCCGTCGCGGCATTGAGCACATCGACGGCGACCTGGTCTTCGACACCAACCGGTTCGCAGCCACGGCGCGGGACCCGGGCGCCTTCGACAACCGGCCGTATCACGCCTACAACCAGTCGCCACACCCGCTGCTGGTCAACCTCAACGCCATCAAGTTCGAGCTGGAATCACTCCAGGCCGGTGAAGGGGTCAGGGTGTCCATGCACCCGCCCCTGCGCAACCTGCCGGTGGAAAATCGCCTCCGTGCCGATCCCTCCGTCTGGTGCGGCGCGTACCGTTGGCATGTGGATTACCGGGTGGGCGGCGACGCTGAGGCACCGCTGGCGGTGCTGGAAGGCCGCCAGGGCGCCGGTTGTGGCCCACGCCGACTGCACCGCGCCGGCCCGCCCGTGGAAACCTACGTCCACGGCCTGTTCGATGCCCTGTGGACACACTGGGGTGGCGAGTTCTCCGGTGACTGGCGCACGGGCACCTGGGTCGACACCGCTGCGGAACCCCTGGTCCGCCACCCGTCGCGCCCATTGGCTGAGGTGGTGCGGGTAACCAACAAGTTCAGCAACAACGTCATGGCCCGCCAACTCGCCCTGAGCATTGCCGCGGAGCGAGGACTCCGGCCGGCATCCGAGGCGGATGGCCGTGCAGCCGTGATGGAGGTCCTGCGAAGCAGCGGTCTGGCGCTGGACGGATTCCAACTGGATGAGGTCGCGGGGCTGTCCCGGGACAACCGCATCACCGTTGAGCACGTCGCCGAACTGCTCGACCACGCCTATACCAGCATGGTCATGCCTGAATTCCTGGCATCCCTTCCCATGACGGGGGTGGACGGCACTTTGCGCAACCGGTTCAGCGGGGAGCCGGAAGCCGGCCGCATCCGTGCGAAAACGGGCTCGATCAATCACGTCTCCGGCATCGGCGGGTACGTGCGGAACCGCGACAACGAGGATCTGATCATCGCCGTGCTGGTCAATCACCAAGATGCCCATCGCGGCTCGGGAACTGCCATCCAGAACGCCGTGCTGCGCTGGGCGTTCAACCGCGCCCCGGCCGCGCTGTAACCGCCCACCGAAGACCCCGTCGCGGATGACGCGCATTCACGGAGATGCCACCGTTGCATCACCGGTGTCGACACCTCCTGCGAGATGGCGCCCTAGGGCCTCCAGAAGTGCATCCA
>SKYZ01000042.1 GCA_007127625.1 Aquisalimonas sp.
AACGATCAGTGGCCGGAAGGTGCCCGCCTGACCCTCTACGATCGCTTCCAGCGCTACCTGAACAACGCCGGCAAGGCGGCCACGGCAGACTACGTGGCACTGGCCCGCGAGCACGGGCTGGATCCCGCGCAGATGGCGCTGGCCTGGGTGAACTCACGGCCGTTCCTCACCAGCAACATCATCGGCGCCACCACCATGGAGCAGCTACGCAGCAACATCGCCAGCATGGACATGACACTGGGCGACGAGGTGCGCGAAGGCATCGAGGCCATTCACGCGCGCATGCCCAATCCCTGTCCGTAAGCCCGTGGTCCACCGAGCCGGGGGCAACGGCACCGAAGCATGCGGCAACATGCTTGCCCTTGTCGCCCCCGGCTTCTATACCTAGGGGTACGTCCACGGACGTGGGACGGCCCACCATCACTGCACCGGTGGAGCCGCCTGACCCCCGGGCCACCGCCCGGATCATCCGATTACCTCTGTCAAACGGCTGGCATGCCGCGCCGCGGGGGAGGAGCAGGCATGGGTATGCAATACCAACCCGTTATCGGTGACTGGTACGAAACCGCCACGGGGGAGGCCTTCGAGGTCGTGGCGCTGGACCCGGACGAAGGCACCCTGGAAATCCAGTACTTCGACGGCGCCATCGAGGAACTGGAGATGGAAACCTGGCTGGAGCTGGAGCTGGTGCCCATCGAGCCGCCGGAGGACTATTCCGGGTCGCTGGACATTTCCCGGGAGGACTACGGCATGGGCTTCGACGAGGGTGTCTCCATGCGCTTCAACGGCAACCCCCTGGACGGCTTCGACTTCGACCGCTGAACGGGAATGGAAGACAGCGTCTCTCCCATTCCCGCCTCATGGCCCCGTGATCTGGATAGTGCCCGCACCGTGCAGCGAGCCATGGCGCCGCGTGTGCGACTGCAGGACGACACCGCCCGCGTCGGCACCATCGCCGGGGTGGACACCGGATTCGAGGATGGCGGCAGCACCGCACGGGCCTGCATTGCCGTTGTCCGGTGGCCGGACCTTACTCCCGTTACCACCGTTATCGGCCGCGCTGCCGTTGCCTTCCCGTACATTCCCGGCTATCTGTCCTTTCGGGAAATACCCGCGATACTGGCAGCCGTGGCGGAGCTGCCGGAGCTGCCCGACCTGCTGCTCTGCGACGGCCAGGGCATCGCCCATCCGCGGCGCTTCGGCATCGCGGCGCATCTCGGACTATGGCTGGACCGCCCAGCCATCGGTGTCGGCAAGAGCCGCCTGTGCGGAGAGCATGCGCCGGTGGGCAGCAACAAGGGCGAGGAACAGCCTCTGTACGACGGCGACGAGAGACTCGGTACCGTCGTACGCAGCCGCACTGGCGTCAAACCGGTGTACGTTTCGCCCGGGCACCGGGTGGATCATCAGGCGGCGGTGCGCTGGGTGCTGGCGTGCACCTCGAAATACCGACTGCCGGAGCCGATCCGCACAGCCGATCGCGCCGCTTCAGGGCGATGATCACGACCTGGCGGCCCCCGCTCAGACGGCGAGCAGCAACGCCGCCAGTACCCCGACGGCCAGCACCAGGCCGCCAATCAGGGTGAATCGGCGCATGCGGGCGTGGGCTGCATGCGCCTCGGCGGCAGCCTCCTCCGCGGCGGCTGCGGCGGCTTCCCGCAGCATGGCCTCGGAGGCACTCTCGACCGCCGACTCCACGGCCGATGTCGCCGCCTGTGCCGCCCGGTCCCGAACCCACTGATCCAGGGCGTTCTTCAGCACCGGCACGCCGTGGTCGTTCAGCGAGGCAATCAACTGCTCACGAAAGACTTCACTGTCCGCGAGCCCTTCAAGTCGCTGCGCCAGCAGCGCGTCCACCTGCTCACTGAGCTCGTCGTCACGGGATCCGTCCGGCTGCTGTTGCACCAGACCCGCCTGCACTGCCTGTTCGGCGGCGGATCGCGCCGCTTGCTGCGCCTCCTGCTGCAGGCTGGCAGAGACCTCAGCCACCGCCTGCTGTGCGGCAATCCGGGCAGCCTCGGTCGCTTCGCGGATCAGCTCACGACGGGATCCGGCCAGTTCCTCGGCCAGGGCATCCAGGCGCTGATCGAGCTCCTCCGGGGTCACCGAGGCACCACCGCCCAGCTCCGCCCGGAAACTCTCGCGCAATTCCGCACCCATGCGATCGAGCTGGTGCTGCCAGTGGATACTGGCCTCGTCGAGCCGGGTGCCAACGGCGTCGGTGGCGGCGCTGCGGGCGGCCTCTTCGGCCCGCCTCTCGATGGCGGCAACATCCACCTCCGGCGCCGGGGGCGCAGGGTCCGCAGGGGCGGGGCCAGGCTCCGGCTCCGACTCGGCGGCGGGCTCCGGCTCCGGCGCCGGCACCACCGGCTCCGGGCGTCGCGAAACGGACATCGCCGGCTCGGGCTCCGCCGGGGGTGTGGGCGCAAAGTCGGACTCCGGTTGCCCATCGGGTTCCGGCTCCGGATCGGGCTCCGTAACGTCAGCCGGTGCGGTTGCCAACGGCTCCTCGGGGTCCTCTTCAGTGACGGTGGGCGCGGCCTGCGGCGGGACCGCCGGAGCGGATTCGGCGGACCGCTCCCAAGCCTGCACCTGCCGCAGAACGTGATCGAGGCCGTCATCGCTGGTGGGTTTGGAAAGGAAACCACAGATGCCGATTTCCCGGGCACGATTGCGATCATTGTCGCTGTCCTGGGAGGTATACATCACCAGGGGAACCGGCGGACACTCGGGCAGGGCCTGGATGGCCTGAGCCGCCTCGAAGCCGTCCATGTCCGGCATCATGTAGTCGAGGAAGACCACGTCCGGCACGGAATGACGCAGGTGATCCAGTGCCTCGCCACCGGAGCCGGCCACGTCCACCTCCAGGCCGCGGCGCGTCAGCAGTTTGCTCAATGCGACCCGCGCCAGGCGGGAGTCATCCACCACCAGCGCCCTGTTCAAACCCATTCCTGTTCTCCCTGTGCTCGCGCCCGAAGGGCGGCGGTTCTGCCGCAACTATCGCACGAGGCCGGGAGAGGGTTTTGCGCGACGGATCACAGTGTCGCGGTTCGCGCTGATCCGGTACCGTGACATCACAGTCCCCGTCGGCGGAGAACTGCCCATGAACCTGGAAAAAGTGGTCTTCGGTTTTTTCATCCTTCTCGCCCTGACCCTGAACTTCGGTTTCTTTCTCGGCGAGTTCGACAACCCGGATCACCATAACGTCTACGAACTGTTCGCCGCCATTGTCGTCAGCCTCATCGCCACGGTCCTCAAGTTCGGGGAACGCACACAGATCGGTGCAGTTCTGCTGGCCGCCAGCCTGGTGGCGGATCTGCAGCTCATTGCCGCGGCGCTGGTCTGGGGCATGGCGGTGTACGTGGCTGACGTCGGGCTGACACCGGCGGTGATGGCCAGCATCGTCTCCCTGTCCGGCGGCGCCCTGCTGGCCAACCTGGTCTCGGCGACACTGCTGGTGATCGAAACCTCAAGTCTGCAGCGATGAAGACCTCCGGCGGCACCATCGTTCCACTGATCCTGCGACGCATGCGGCCGCCGCTGCTGGTGCTGATCAGTGCCTACGCCATCGCCGTAGCCGGCCTGACCCTCATGCCCGGCCAGGATGGTGACGGCGCCCCCTGGCGCATGGACTTCTTCCATGCGTTCTACGTCATCACCTACACCGCCCCGACCATCGGCTTCGGCGAGATCCCTTACGAATTCACCGGTGCCCAGCGCCTGTGGGTGACGTTCAGCATCTACCTGACGGTGCTGGCCTGGCTCTATGCCGTAGGGACCATCATCTCGCTGATCCAGGACCCGGCCTTTCGCGGAGCCATGCAGCGTGCCCGGCTGCGTCGCGCGGTGCGGCTCATGAGCGAGCCGTTCTACATCGTCTGCGGTTACGGCGACACCGGCAGCCTGCTGGTGCGCTCCCTCACCGAGCGCCGCCGCCGCGTGGTGGTGGTGGACCACGCCCAGGCGGCCATCGAGGCACTGGAGCTGCGGGATCTCGGCGTGTACGTGCCCGGTTTCCAGCTGGATGCCGAGGTGCCCGACAATCTGGCTGTCGCCGGGCTCCAGCACCGCTGGTGCGCCGGCATTGTCGCTGTCACCGACAGCGATCACGCCAACCTCAAGGTGGCATTGACCAGCAAACTGCAGAACCGCTCGATGACGGTGGTTGCCCGGGCGTTGACCGCCGAGGGCGCCGCCAACATGGCCTCCTTCGGCACGGATAAGGTCATCAACGCCTACGATGGCTTCGCCGAACGCCTGCGCCTCGCCATTCTGTCGCCGGACATGCACCGCATACAGGACTGGCTCACCGGGATACCGGCCACGAAGCTACCGGAACGCCCGCTGCCGCCATCGGGCCGCTGGATCATCTGCGGCTTCGGCCGCCTGGGTCGGGCAGTTTACCGGGAACTCAAACGCCTGGGCATGGAGGTGGTCATCGTCGACCGTGACCCGGCGGGCAATGCCTGCCCGCCCGACACCGTCGCCGGCAAAGGCACGGAGGCGGCCACCCTGCGCGCATCCGGCATTGCCTCGGCGGACGCCCTCTTGGCAGCAACCAGCGACGACGCCGACAACCTCTCCATCGTCATGACCGCTCGCACACTCAACCCCGACATCTACATCGCCGCACGGGAAAACGACCTCACCAGCAAGCCGCTGCTGCAGGCCGCCGGAGTAGACCTGCCGGTGGAGCCCAGCTACATCCTCGCAAGCCGCACCCTCTCAGTGCTCAACGCGCCGCTGCTGGATGACTTCCTGGATCAGGCACACGGCCAGGACCGCGCCTGGCAGGCCACGCTGGCGGAGGACATACAGGGCGTCGCCGCGGGAATCATTCCCGAGACCTGGACATTGCGCGTGAGCCAGGCCCGCGCGCCGGCGGTACTGGATGCCCTGGAGCGCGGCGTGGAGGTGCCGCTGTCGGCCATCACCCACCACCCCAGGGACCGGACACAGTCGCTGGACTGTCTGGCACTGATGCTGGTGCGGGAAGGCGAGTTCACCCTGCTACCCGGACAGGAGACCCGGCTGGCCAGCGGCGACCGGATCCTGTTCTGCGGCACGGATCAGGCGCTGGGGCTGATGACCGTGCCGCTCCGGCACGTCAACAATCTGCGTTACATGATCAGTGGCGAGAGCGTTCCCGACGGACTGCTCTGGCGGCTGCTGGTGGCCCGCCGAACCGGGCCACGTCACGCAAGGTAATGAGGCTCCGCCTGGGCGCGATCACCCCACCGTGATCGCTTCGTCGCTGCGCGACTCCAGCCACTCCCGGGCCGGACCGCAGCCGTTGATGGCGGCCTTGTAGAACCACTGCACCGCGGTCTGGTAGTCGACCTCGACACCGCGCCCCTCGGCGTACATGACACCCAGGTTATGCTGGGCTTCGGCGTGACCGTTCTCCGCCGCCTGCTGCAGCCAGGACACTGCAAGCTCGTTGTTGCGGGACACCCCCTGACCGCTGGCATGCAGGAAGCCGAGCGCGTGCTGCGCTTCCGGAAGCCCGCGCAGCGCTGCCTGGCGGTAGAATCGCGCTGCGGTCTCCATCTGCATGGCCACCCCGTCACCCATCTCGTAGCGCCGCCCGATCGCGTACGCTGCCTGCGCCATGTCGTCATTCGTCGTCATTGTTATCCCTACCCTTTTCAAGCGTTGCACCTGCTACCTATGGGGCAGATACAAGCACGAACCGGGCCAACCAATTTAATCATTAATTATCAATAACATGAAGAGTCGCCGCCACCGGAGGGTGACGAAGGGTGATGACACCCTTGGGCACCTGGTGGCCGCCACGCGTCACCCGGGTCACTACTCTGTCGAAGGGCTCCGGTCAGGATGAGCGATGCGCAGCAGCAGCACGGCAAGCACGATGGCGGGGATCCCCATGGCGGCGGAGCCAATGAAGAACCAGAACCAGCCCACCTGCTCCGCCACCCAGCCGGTAAACCCACCCATGAACTGTCCCGGGAGGGTCATCAGGGAACTGAACAGAGCGTACTGGGTGGCGGTGTAGGCGGTGTTGGTCAGGCTGGCCATGTAGGCCAGCAGCACCGAAATGGCCATGCCGCCGGTGACGTTATCTGCAATGATGGCGAATACCAGGCCGTACAACTCCGGCCCCAGCGCGGCCAGCCAGGAGAACGTGAGGTTGGTCACGGGGGCCATGATGGCGGTGAAGATCAGCATGCGGGCGATACCGAAACGCAGCACCAGCGCACCGCCGACAAAGGCTCCCGCCAGAGTCATGGCCAGACCGAAGGCAGCTGCGACGTTTGCAATCTGCCCCTTGGTGAAACCCAGGTCCAGGTAGAAGGGGTTGGCCATCACGCCCATGAAGATGTCGCTGATGCGGAAGGTGCCGATAAACAGCAGTACCGCCAGGGCGGCCAGGCCGTAGCGCTTGAAGAAGTCCGCGAAAGGGCACACCACGGCCCCCAGGAACCAGGCGGTGAGATCACGGCGCCACCCCTGGTCCAGGGTGCTGGCCAGGTAAGCGGTGACCCGCTGCTCCAGCCGGTGCGTCCCGCCGGAGACCGCCACCTCCGGCTCGCGGACCAGCAGCGTGGTGACCAGACCAACGCACATCAGCAGCGCCATGGCGCCATAGGCCAGGCTCCAGGTGGCGACGGAGGCGATGTGGAGAGCACCGGCACTGGCCACCAGAATGGCGACCCGGTACCCGGTGACATAGGTCGCCGCCATGGCGCCCTGACGCTCCGGACCCACCGCCTCCACCCGATAGGCGTCCACGGCGATATCCTGGGTGGCCGAACCGAATGCGGTCATCACCGCCCACACTGCCACCAGCCAGAGGTTGGCGGCGGGGTCGGTCAACGCCATGCCCAGCAACCCGGCCCCCACCGTGAGCTGCGCCACCAGGATCCAGGCGCGGCGGCGCCCCATGATGCGGCTCAGGCCGGGCAGCGGCAGCCGGTCCACCAGCGGCGCCCAGAGCACCTTGATGCTGTGCGCCATGCCCACC
>SKYZ01000071.1 GCA_007127625.1 Aquisalimonas sp.
AGCCCATCGTCACCGAAATCCTCGACGCCGGATCGTTCTATCTGGCGGAGCAGTACCACCAGGACTACTACAAGAAAAATCCGCTGCGCTACCGCTTCTACCGTGCAAGCTGCGGCCGCGATGGGCGCCTGGAGGAGCTCTGGGGCGAGTCCTGAACCCGCCGGCGATGCCTACGCGGAATCCTGCCCCGGCCCCGTAGTAGGGGAGCGTAGGGCGGACCTTCAGGTCCGCCGTCGAAAGACTTGCAAACCAACGTGGCTGATCGAAGCCCCATCGGCGGACCTGAAGGTCCGCCCTACGGGGCCACGCTGCGCCCACAGACACGCAGGGTGGCTGCCTCGCTCGACCTGCCAGCGTCAGAACCGGAACTGCACGTTCACCGACCCCATGTCCAGGTCGGTGTCGTCGATGGCCATGCGGTCGTATTCCAGGCGCAGATCGACGTTCCGGCTCAGGGTGAAGCGCGCCCCCAGGCCGTAGAACATGTCATTGCCGCTGTCACTGCGGCTCAACGGGCCGAACTCGCGGTCTCTATCCCAGAACAACTGACCGACCCGGGCATAGGGGGCAAAGAAGGGGGTGATGGGCAGCGCCGCCATGCCGGCGATGGTCCAGCCGTCCGCTTCCATGGTGGCGTTGCCATCCTCGCTTTCGCCGAAGTCGACATAGCCGACCTCCAGGGAAAAGACACGGTTGGCCTCGATGCCACCAAACACGCGCCATGCCCAGCGGTTGTCCTTGAGGTCGTCGTCTTCGTCCAGGAAATCCTCGTCGTTGAGGCGGAAGTAGCCGAGGCCACCACCGATGTAGCCGCGTGCGTCCGGTTCCATGGGTGCCTGTGCACTGGCGTCGGCGGGGAACCCGATCATGGCGGCGGCGGTCAGGGGCAGCAGGATCTTTACGTGCTTCATGGTTTCTGCTCCTCGAAAGGACAAGAGAGCTCTACCCCGGACGCGTCGCTTCCGGGGAGGGCGCGCAGCGAGACGGGCATGCCGGCCGGCTAGAGAGGAGGACGTCCCCTCAAGGCGCCGGCAACCAGCGAGATCACGAGCAGGATCAAGAAAACGACAAAGATGATCTTCGCGATCTCCGCGGCTACACCGGCAATACCGGTAAACCCGAGCACACCTGCAACAATCGCCACGATGAGAAATGTCAGCGCCCAGCCGATCATGACACTGCTCCTGGCTCCCGGCGTGGCAGAGATGTGGCCCGGGATCCTTGCTCAATCGTCATCGAAGGAATCCCCTATGTCGTCGGCGGTGTCATCGATCTGTTCGCCCGCCTCTTCGGCAGGGCCCTGGTCGTCGCAGCCGACCAGTGTCGTGCCGGCCAGGCCGAGGCCGAGCAAAAGGGCGATCAAGGGGAGAAGTCGCTTGTTCATGTCCTGGAACCTTTTCGTTGCCTGTATGAGGCGCCTCCGGGCCGCAGCAACCGGGGGCGGGCCGACGGGGCCAGGGTTGCGAGACCCTCGCGCCCGTCTACCCCTAATTACGCGCAGGCTCGGAAAAGAGTTCCATGGACACTAGCGGGAGCTGTCGTGCACCGCGTTGGCAACGGAGGTAAGCAGTTCCTCGTCGACGGAGCCCAGCAGGGCATACTGGCTGGCCTCGGAACTGGAGCGCCAGTGGTACACGGAGAAGTCGTCGCGCTGCTCCCTTCGGCCGCTACCGGCCCGGTTCAGCGCGCTGGCGAAACGCGGGGCATCGTCGCCGAACCGGAAGTGGATGACGATGTTTGGCAACGAAGCCACCGCCCAACTGTCGCCGGTGGGCGGCAGCGAGCGGGGTGGCTCCGGGAGGCGGTGTGTGCGGACAGCTACCGGAAGGCGCCCTGTTCGAACATCAGCGTGAGAAGGTAGGTATCGCCGTCCTCCTCGTGGAGGATGCGCAGCGGCTCTGGTTCGTCCATGGTCTGCCAGCGTCGGGTTTCGAAGGTGACCCGGCGCACCTCCGGGCCGGAGATGTAGTTGCCGTTGTCGTCATCACCGGCACTGATGCGACGCTCCCCTTCCTGGTAGGCGATTTCCGCACTGATGTTCACCGCCAGACGGCGCTCGGTCTCGTCGGCCTGCTCGGCGGTGAACGACAGGTGTACTGCCGGGCCTTCCTCGTCGTCGCCCTCGCGCACCTCCACGGTGCGATTCTCCTGGATCAGCACATCGCCACTGGCGATGACACGGGCATCGTCGTCGGTTATGTGGCTGAGTTCGTAAACGGCGGGGTAGGCCTGGATGACATCCGCGGCCGCCGGTCCGCCCGCGAGCCCCGCAATGAGGGCGAGGGCGGGGACTGTCCTGTGCAAGGCCTGTCGAATCATGATGACCGCGCTCCCTGAAAACCCCCGGGGTTCATTGCAGCATACCCGGCCGGCGGGTTGTGTGGCGAGTCCCTTTACCGGCATGTTTTCCGTATCATGTGCGGCGCCACCGGCAAGAGAAGGTTCAAAACGTGAGCGGCTTGATCGAGTTGTACCGCAACAGTGTCCAGCAGTGGGAAGTGGACATGATGGGGCACATGAACGTCCAGTTCTATGTGCAGAAGTCCACTGCAGCCTTGGCGGGGCTTGCCCAGGAGCTGGGTCTGGGCCCACGCGATCTCCGGGAGTCCGGCGCCTGCCTGGTACCGCGAGATCACCACATTCGCTTCCTCAAGGAGCAGCGCCCGGGCGCGCCCATCGTGATCAACGGCGGAGTGATCGAGGCGACGCCGGAATGGCTGACGGTGTACCAGGAGATGGTGAATCCCGCCAGCGAAGATGTGGTTGCCACCTTTCAGGTCACCGCACAGCTCCAGGACGCCCGAACCCGGGCGCCCCGTCAGCTACCCGGTGGCGCCGTGGACAGGGCGCGGGCACTGATCACTGCAGTGCCTGAACACGGCGCCCCGCGCGGGTTGGACCTGCATGAACCGCGGCCGGCACCGACGCTGGCGGAAGCCGAAGAGGGTGGCATGAATGCGACCTGGCGTGGTCCGGTGATGCCGGCCCAGGGGGACGTCCACGGTTATCTTGCCACCCACGCCCACATGGGTATCGTGTCGGACGCCGTGCCCAACCTCCTGGTGCGGCTCACCCGCGAGGATCGGTCCCAGGGGCGCATCGGCGGTGCAGCGCTGGAGTATCGGTTCGTCTACCGGCAGCCGGCGAAGGTGGATGATCTGCTCACCCTGTACAGCGGCATTCGCACGGTGGGGACCAAGGCCTACCAGTTCGGCCACTGGCTGTTCGACGCCACTTCCGGCGAGGTGATCGCCACGGCGGAGGCGGTGGCGGTGCTCCTGGATCTGGATGCACGCAAGGCCATCGCCATCCCCGATGACCGCCGCGCCATCCTGGAGGCGCATATTGTTCCCGGCCTGTCGGCCTGAGGGGAGCAAAGCGCTGGCGGCCGGTATCTCGCCGTCCGCCAGCGCGCCAGCGTCGGCCCGGGGTCAGTGCCTGTCGCCGCTCAGGAGAAGTCGGAATGCCTTGGTGGCCGGCTCCGGCGCCGGTTCCCGGCCACAGATGATGTCACTGTAAATGGCACCCTCACCAATGCGCACCACGAAGAAGGCGAGGTCGTCGGTGTTCATTTGCGGGTTGATGGCGCCTTTCTCCACCTGTTCGTCCAGGAGGGTCTTCCATGCGTCCAGCAGCCGCTCCTGCAGGCCGCTGACGTTGGAGGTGAGCACGCGCAGGGCGAACTGCGGATCCTGGCGCAGGAACTGATGCAGCGGCTCGGCGTCGATGATCTCGGCGTTGACCTGTTCGTAGATCCGGGCGAGATAGTCGACCCCGGTGAGACCCGATTCCTCGTCCGCCCGGGCCCTGGCGTTCTCCAGGACCTGCTTGTAGAGGGACCACAGGATCTCGCCAAGCAGCAGCTCCTTGTTGCCGACCCAGCGCATCAGGGTGGCACGCCCGATGCCGAGCTCTTCGGCCAGGGCGGAGAGGTTGAGGCGCTGCCCTTTCAGCCACCACTGGCGGGCGTGCTGGAATGCGGTCACCGGGGTCGGGCGGCTGCCGGGGGAATCTTCGTTCAGGGCGATAGCCAGGGGGGTTCGGCGTGTCATCTGTTGTGGTTCCTGTTGATGCCCGCGAGGCGCAAGATCAGGCGCAATCGCGCGGTCGGGTTCTCTCGGCGACCTGGCGTTCCGGCGCAGACGCAGAGCCGTTATGTTACCGTCTCCTGCCTGATACACCAAGAGGGGTCGTTAGACAATAAAAATACTTGTATCAGCAGGTGTGTTACGCGCGCAGCGCCTCCGGACAACCCTGCGGTGACTTGACCGCGCCATTCAGTACAGGGAAGCTTGCCAACCTTCGCGGGTCGGGGGCCGCATGTTCGAGATCGTCAACATACTCGCGCCGGTGTTTCTCGTCATCCTCCTCGGGTGGGCCCTGGCGCGTTCGGGGTTCCTGCCGGGGCAGGCGCTGGCCGATCTCAATCGACTCAGCTACTGGGTCGGATTGCCGTCGCTGCTGTTCTACCGCATCGGTACGGCACAGCCGGAAGTCCAGGGGGTGACCGGATTGCTCCTGGTCTGCACCCTGGCGACCCTGCTGGCCATTGTCGTCGCCGGTCTGGGGGCAGTGGCGCTGCGCATGCCCGGTCGTTCCTACGGCACGTTTATCCAGGGTGTGTTCCGCGGCAATCTGGCGTTCATCGGCCTGCCGGTGGTGCTCTACGCTTTCGAAGGGGCCGGCGCCGGCGCGGAAGACAGTGCGTTACTGGTGTTCGGGCCACTGGTGGTGCTCTACAACGTGCTGGCGGTGGTGGTGCTGGTGTTCTCCGGTGGTGGCTCCGGGCGCGGGCTGATACGACCGGCCCTGTACGGGCTGGTGACCAACCCGATCCTGATTTCCTCGCTGGCCGGTGTCCTGCTGGCGGTCTCCGGATGGACCCTGCCGGACATGGCCGAGCGCACTCTGGGCGCGGTGGGCCAGATGGCACTGCCTCTGGCCCTGATCTGTATCGGCGGCACGCTGTACACCACCCGGATTCAGGGCAGCCTCGGCTGGGCAGTGGCTGGGGCGATGATGAAGGTTGCCCTGGTGCCGGCCATGGGGTATGCCCTGGCTCAGGCATTCGGGCTATCCGACGAGCACACCCGGATCGCCATGATTCTGCTGGCCTGCCCGACGGCCTCGGTGTCCTACGTGCTGGCCAGGCAGTTGCGCGGCGACGAAGGCCTGGCTGCCAGCATTGTGGTCCTCGCCAATGTGCTGGCGGTACCGGCGCTGGCCGTGGTGCTGGCCGTCACCGGCTGAACGGAACGCCGGACGCTCAGCATTCGGTGACGTTCACCGCCAGCCCGCCCCGGGAGGTCTCCTTGTACTTGGACTTCATGTCGCGGCCGGTGTCGCGCATGGTGCGCACCGCCTTGTCCAGGGACACCACGTGGCTGCCGTTGCCGCACAGGGCCAGGCGCTGGGCATTCACCGCCTTGACGCTGCCGACGGCGTTGCGCTCGATGCAGGGAATCTGCACCAGCCCGCCCACGGGATCGCAGGTCATGCCCAGGTGGTGTTCCAGTGCGATCTCGGCGGCGTTCTCCACCTGGGCGGGCGATCCGCCGGTGACTTCCGTGAGTCCGGCCGCCGCCATGGCGCAGGCAGAGCCCACCTCACCCTGACAGCCGGCCTCGGCACCGGAGATGGAGGCCCCGGCCTTGATGATCATGCCGATGGCGCCGGCGGTGAGGAGGTAGCGGATGACGCCGTCCTCGCTTGGCGCCGGGGTGTGATAGAGGTAGTAGTGCAGCACCGCCGGTACGATACCGGCGGCACCGTTGGTGGGCGCCGTGACAACGCGGCCGCCGGCGGCATTCTCCTCGTTCACGGCTATGGCATAGGCCCCCAGCCAGTCCATGGCCGCCAGCGGGTCATGGCCGGCCCCGTTCATGAGCCGTCGGTGCAGCCCCGGGGCCCGCCGCGGCACCCGGAGAGGCCCGGGAAGTTCGCCCTCGCTGGCCAGGCCGCGGGCGACGCAGTCCAGCATGACGTCGCGGATGCGCAGCAGTCCGGCGCGGGTCTCCGTCTCCGGACGCAGTATGGCTTCATTGGCGAGCATGACGTCGCTGATGGGTTCGCCGCGCTGCTCGCACAGGATCAGCAACTCCTGGGCGTTGATGAACGGGCGGGGCAGTGCCGGGCCGTCATCGGCCAGGCCTTCGCCGCGCAGAAAGCCGCCGCCGACGGAGTAGTAGTCCCGGGTTGTTACCGGCTCGTCCGAGCTGTCCCGGGCGCTGAAGCGCAGACCGTTGGGGTGCTCCGGGAGGCTGCGACGGCCGTGAAAGACCAGATCGCGGTCCGGATGGAAGCGGATCTCCGCGCCGTTGCGGAGCTGCAGCCGGTGCCGTTGGCCGACGTCCTCGGCGAGCCGGGGCAGTGCCGCCGGGTCCACGGACTCCGGTTCGGCCCCATTGAGCCCGGCAAGCACCGCCGGGCCGCTGCCGTGGCCGCGACCGGTGGCGCCGAGGGAGCCGAACAGTTCTACCTTGAGTCGGGCGACCGACCCCAGCAGCCCTTCACGCTCCAGCGCCTCGACGAACAGCCCGGCCGCGCGCATGGGGCCCACCGTGTGCGAGCTGGACGGCCCGATGCCGATGCGGAAAAAGTCGAAAACACTCAGGGTCATGGGGCACCTCCTGCACAATGGGGGAGTGTGCACCGGTGAGCAGGGGAGCGCTTGTGATCCTGCGACGCTCAGGCGGTCGGGAGCGCCATCGGGATGGGCGTCGTTGGGGGGGTTCTCGGTGCATCAAGATGCACCCGACGGGTCGCGGCTTGCGCCGCTCCTACAAGGTGGGCGGGGTGATTCGCGTAATGCGTAGGCTGGATGTTTACATCCACCTTCCACGTCAGCCGCTCAGCACGACGGCGCCCCACTGTAGGAGCGGCGCAAGCCGCGACCAGCCGCCA
>SKYZ01000490.1 GCA_007127625.1 Aquisalimonas sp.
GCGAACAGGTATCTAGATCAATTAGCACAGAAATCCCGAATGTACAGTCGGCCCTCTGGAGGGGCTGAGTCATTCCCATGTGGCTTTGCGGACCACCCGGGGTTGCCTGGTGTAACCTGCCGGGCGGCAGATACGGTGTGGAACACTGTTCCCGGGCCGTCGCGGGTGAAGGGGGTCGAAGTGCCAGCAACGAACATTTCCCGGTATGTCCTGCTCTGGTTCCTTGGCCTGTATCTGCGCTTGGGCATCCTCATCGTGCCGCCGCTGATCCCGCGACTGGAGTCCGTTCTCGGCTTCTCCAGCAGTCAGTCGGCGGTGCTCACCAGCCTGCCCATGCTGCTGATCGGGGTCGGGGCGTTGCTCGGGGGCTGGTTCATTGCCCGTCTGGGTGTGGTCGGCACGCTGGTGCTCGGGTTGGGAGTCATGGCTGCCGGCAGTGCCCTGCGGGGCATTCCCGCCGGTTTCAGCCTGTTCGTGTTCGCGACCGTGGTCATGGGGCTGGGAATCGCGTTCATGCAGACCGGGCTGCCGGCGCTGACCCGCTCCTGGCTGCCGGACAACGTGGGGCGTGCCGCCGCGGTCTACACCAACGGCCTGCTCACCGGCGAACTTCTGGCGGCCGGCCTGACCGGGAGCATGGTCGCCTTTATCCTCGGTGATGCCTGGCTGCTCGCGTTCGTGGTCTGGGTGTTGCCGGTCCCGGTACTCATGGCGGTGGTCTTGTGGCGGGCGGTAATCGCCCGACCGGTCGCCCCTGCACCGGCATCCTCCGTTCCGCTGTCGCCGGACTGGCGCGACCCGTTACTGTGGCGTGTGGCGGTGGTTCTGGCCGGCGCGGGCACGCTCTATTTCTGTGGCAACATCTTCCTGCCGCCGATCCTGGCGGCCAGCGATCGGCTGTATTTGCTGGACGCATCGCTTGCCGCCCTCAACGGTATCCAGATCCTTTCATCCGGTCTGCTGATCGCCTATGCCGATCGGCTGCTGCACCGGCATTGGCCGTTTTATGCGGCCACGGTCATTGCGCTACTGCTGATCCCTGCGCTTCTGTGGCTGCCCGGAACCGGGGTGATCTGGGCAGCCGGATTGTTTGGTGCGGTAACCAGTGCGCTGTTGATCCTCGGGCTGGCCCTGCCCGCATGGCTGGTGCCTGCCGAAGAGGTGTCACGCATGGCGGCCGGTGTGCTGCTCATCGGCTATACCCTGGTTTTCGTCGTGCCCACCGTGGGTGGGTGGCTGACTGACGTCACCGGCAGCCTGGCGCTGGGCTTCCTGCCTGTCGTCCTCTTCGGGGTCGCGGTGCTGGCGGCCATCGGCGGTATCCGGCAGCGCGGGCCCGCCGCAAACCACGTTGCCGGAACTTGAGACGCGTTCGACAGTGCCTGCGTCCCTGACACGGTATCGTGTCCGCATGTTATCGGTGAGGTTGTCGAGCCGGTGGCGTTCAGTCGTGAGCCGGTGGGGTGCGCAGTTTGCCGATCCAGAGCGGGCAGCAAGGGAATGCCATGAAGGCGGGTGATCGGGAGCGACACGGAATCTGGACAACACGCCCACGGGTGATCGCGCCACTCATCGGCCTGGTGCTGGTGGCGGCGCTGGCCGCCGGTTTCGGGGTGCTGGTGGTGCAGATGCAGGCCGCGGCAACGGCCTATGCCGGCGGTAACAGCATCTGGTCACGGGCGCAGCTGGCCACAGTTGAGTCCCTGCGCCGTTACGCGGAGACCGGGGATCAGGAAGCGCTCGAGCAGGGCCGCTACTGGCTGAGCATTCCGCTGGGCGACCTGGAGGCCCGCCGGGCCATGGAGGCGCCCGAGCTGGACTACGAGGCGGCCTACGAAGGCCTGCTCCAGGGTCAGAATCACCCCGACGATATCCCCCGCATGATCTGGCTGTTCCGCTTCCTGTCGGACGCACCCTATTTCCGCCAGGCGGTGGACGCCTGGCGTCGGAGTGATCCCCACATTCTCGAACTGCAGACGGTTGCCGACGAACTCGAAGCGGCGCGCTCCGGGGAGGGCGGCTCCCCGGAGCGCGTTGCCGCGCTGCAGGAGCGGCTCCGTGACATCAACAGTGCGCTGGCGCCGCTCAGCGAGGAGTTCCGGCATGCCATGGCCGAGTCGGCACGATGGATGACCTGGGCGCTGTCCGTTGCCAGTGCCGCGTTCATCCTGATCCTGGCCGTCAGCGGCTGGCTGCTCGCCTGGCGCCTGTTCCGGACGGTGACAGCCGCGGAGCGCAGTTTCTACCTGACCTTCGAGCAGGCGCCGGTGGGGATTGCCCGTGTGGACAACGCGGGGAGGTTGCTTGATGCTAATCCGGCGCTCTACCGCATCCTCCGATATCCGGTGACCCGCCTGCTCGGCACGCTGTACTACGACCTCGTTCATCCGGAAGACCGGGATCTGGCGCTCACGGAGCGTAGGCACGTCGTAGGTGGTGCGGCCGAGGTCTGCACCGTGGAGAAGCGACTGCTCTGCGGGGATGGCGGTACGGCGTGGTGCAGGGTCACGGTGTCCACCGCCCATGACGAGTCCGCAGTGCACCCGCAGTACATCGTCCTGGTGGAGGATGTCTCGGAAGCCAGACGGCTCACGGCGGAACTGGATTTCCAGGCCAATCACGACACTTTGACCGGCCTGCTCAACCGCCGTGCCTTCGAGCGAAGTCTGACCGAGCTTCTCGATCACGCCCGCATGGAGCCCGCCCAGCATGCGGTGTGCCTGGTCGACCTGGATCAGTTCAAGGTGGTCAACGACACCTCGGGCCATAGTGCCGGTGATGCCCTGGTGAGGCAGGTCGGTGCCATGATCCGGCGCCATGTCCGCGAGGGGGACGTCGTGGCCCGACTGGGAGGCGACGAATTCGCCGTCATCCTGGCCAACTGCGACGCGGACAAGGCCCGCAGCGTGGCCGAGAAGCTGCGGCAGCTCGTGGCAGGGGCCAGTTTCATGTGCGAAGGCTCGCGCTATCGGAGCAGTTGCAGCATCGGTGTCGTGCCCACCGGCCGGGTGGTCACCGACACCGCCAGCATGATGCGTACGGTGGACATCGCCTGTTACATGGCCAAGGAGCAGGGGCGCAACCGGGTCTACGTGCTCTACGAGGATGACGAGGAAGTGGTTCAGCGTCACGGCGAGATGGCCTGGCTGGCTCGCATTCGCACCGCCCTTCAGGAAGGGCGTATGTTCCTCGACGCCCAGCGGATCGTTCATTTGCAGGAGCCGGAGCAGCTGCGCTACGAACTGCTGGTGCGCCTGCGGGACGAGCACGGCAGCGTGATCCCGCCCGGTGCGTTTCTCCCCGCCGCGGAGCGGTTCGGGGCGGCGCACGAAATCGACCGCTGGGTCATCGAGCAGGCGTGCAAGACCCTGGCCGCCCATCCGGACCACCTGGCGTTGGTCGAGGCTTGCCACATCAACCTGTCCGGACAATCCTTCGATCAAGACGACTTCCGCGAGTTCGTTCAGGACACGATCAGGCGCTACCGGTTGCCTCCGGAGAAGCTCTGTTTTGAGATCACGGAGACGGCCGCCGCCAGCAACGTTCACGACGTCACGGCATTCATGGAAGCCCTGCGCCGGGAGGGCTGCAGATTCGCCCTGGACGACTTCGGTGCGGGTCTGTCGTCGTTCGGGTACTTGCGCCGGCTGCCGGTGGACTGCCTCAAGATCGACGGCCTGTTCGTGCGGGACATTGCCACCGATGACACCGACCTGGCCCTGGTCCGCGCCATCAACGAGATCGGCCAGACTCTTGGCAAGACCGTGGTGGCCGAATCGGTGGAAACCGACGAGGTGATGGATCTCCTGCGGGGGATGGGCGTCCAGTACGCGCAGGGGTATGGTGCGCACCGGCCCTGCCGGTTCGAGGATCTGATCGGGGAGTCATCGCCCCGGAAGCGCCGTCGTTCCGGGTAGCGTGGTCATGCGGGGAAACGGCTACCATGTCGGCATGCACATGACCTGACCCGGAGCAGCGACCGGCGGAACCGCCCCCGGGGAGAGCCGTGAGACGGGCAAGCATTGGGAGATTCGTTCATGTCCATCGACGACTGGGACGAGGCGCTGCGGTTCGACCGCGAGCACCTCTGGCACCCGTATACCTCCATGCTGGAACCCACGCCTGTATGGCCGGTGGTGTCCGCCGAGGGCGTGCGCCTGACGCTGGCGGACGGTCGCAGACTCATCGATGGTATGGCGTCCTGGTGGTGTGTCGTCCACGGCTACAACCATCCGGCCCTGAACGCCGCCATGCAAGCGCAACTGGCGAAGACGCCGCACGTCATGTTCGGCGGTCTCACCCACGAACCGGCCATCGAGCTGGGCCGGCGCCTGGTGGAACTCACCCCCGAGCCGCTGGAGAAGGTGTTTCTGGCGGATTCCGGTTCGGTGTCTATCGAGGTGGCCATGAAGATGGCCATCCAGTACTGGCAGGCGCGGGACAAGCCGGGCAAGCAGCGCATGTTGGCGCTGCGCCAGGGCTACCACGGTGACACCCTCGGGGCCATGTCGGTCTGTGATCCCGTCACGGGCATGCACCACCTGTTCAGTGGCGTGGTCGCCGAGCAGCTGTTCGCGCCGGCGCCGACCTGCCGTTTCGACCAGCCGTGGGATCCCGGTGACCTGGACGCCATGGCGTCCATGATCGAGCAGCACCGCGACGAGCTCGCGGCGGTAATTCTCGAACCAGTGGTGCAGGGCGCCGGCGGCATGCATTTCTACCACCCCGAGTACCTGCGGGGCGTGCGCGAGCTGTGCGATCGCCACGGCGTGCTGCTGATCGCCGACGAGATTGCCACCGGCTTCGGCCGCAGCGGGCGCCTGTTCGCCTGCGAGCACGCCGGGGTCAGCCCGGACATCATGTGCCTGGGCAAGGCACTCACCGGCGGCACCATGACCCTTGCGGCGACCCTGGCGACCCGCGAGATTGCCGAGACAATCTCCCGCGGCGGCGCTGGTTGTTTCATGCACGGCCCCACCTTCATGGGCAACCCGCTTGCCTGCGCCACGGCGGTTGCCAGTATCGATCTGCTGCTGGCGGAGGACTGGCAGGGCCAGGTGCAGCGGCTCGAGGCCGGGCTCCGGCAGGGGCTCGGCCCCTGTGCCGAGCTGCCTGGCGTTACCGACGTCCGGGCCCTGGGGGCCATCGGCGTGGTGCAGCTGGACGAGCCCGTGGACATGCACGACCTGGTGCCCCGGTTCGTGGATGCCGGCGTCTGGGTGCGGCCCTTCGGCCGCATGGTCTACCTGATGCCGTCCTATGTCATGGACGACACCGACCTGGACGCCCTGACCGGAGCCGTCCACGGCGTCCTGGCAGAAGTGCAGGGCGGTCGCGTGTAAACCGGAATAAGACCGCCCGGTTGACACTGCTCGCCAGCGAGGGGACCCTCCTTGTGGTTCGTGCCGGGGAGGAGTGCCGTGAGTACCGTTCTGAATCAGCGGCTGGAGGCTGCCCTGCGCCAGCGGCGGGACCAGCATCTGTACCGGCGTCGCCGGCAGGTTGAACACCTGGGCGGTGCCTGGCTGCGAGTGGATCGCCGGGACTGCCGGAACTTCTGCAGCAACGACTACCTGGGCCTGGCCGCGCATCCGCAGGTGGCACGGGCCATGGCGGGTGCCCTGGAGCGCTGGCATGCCGGCAGTGGAGCGGCGCATCTCATCACCGGGCATACCGTCGAGCACGAAGCGCTGGAAGAGGAACTCGCAGACTTTGTCGGCCGACCGCGGGCGCTGCTGTTTTCCACCGGCTACATGGCCAACATGGGCACCATCAACGCCCTGGCCGGCCCGATGGACCGGGTGCTCGAGGATCGTCTCAATCATGCGTCCCTGCTGGACGGCGGCTGGCTCTGCCGCGGTGCCATGGAGCGGTATCAGCACGCCGATACGGGCGATCTGGCGGCGCGCCTGGACCATGGTGAAGCGGAGCACAACCTGGTGGTCACTGATACCGTCTTCAGCATGGACGGCGATGTGGCGCCCCTGGCGGATCTTGCCGCACTGGCCGCGGAGCGCGATGCCACATTGATGGTGGATGACGCCCACGGCGTCGGGGTGCTGGGGCCGGAGGGAGGCGGTGCCGTGCTGGAGGCCGGGCTGGATACGGACGCGGTGCCGGTCTACGTGGGTACCCTGGGCAAGGCGCTGGGTACCTTCGGCGCCTTCGTCGCCGGCAGCGAGCCGCTCATCGAGTACCTGATCCAGCGGGCGCGGACCTACGTGTACACCACTGCGCCTCCGCCGGCGGTGGCTGCGGCCACTCGGGCCGCGTTGCGCATTGTCCGGGAAGAAGGCTGGCGTCGTCAGCGTCTGGATACGCTGGTCCGGCGTTTCCAGAACGGGTTACGGGCACTGGGCCTGCCGGCGTCGCCGTCGCGGACTCCCATTCAGCCCCTGGTCGTGGGTGAACCCGCGGAGGCGCTGCGCCTGGCCCGGGCGCTGGAGGAGGAGGGGCTGCTCATTACTGCGATCCGCCCGCCCACGGTGCCGGCAGGTACCGCAAGGTTGCGCGTGACCTTGTCCGCCGCGCACTGCGAGGCAGACGTGGACGCACTTCTGGAGGCCCTGGGGCGCCATCTCGCGGGAGGTGTCGATACCGGTGCTGCAACGGTGGCATCTCCGTGAAGGCGCGTCATGCGCGACGGGCTCTCCGGTGGGCGGTTACAGCGCGGCCGGGGCGTGGTTGAACGCCCAGCGCAGCACGGCGTTCTGGATGGCAGTTCCCGAGCCGCGGTGGGCATCCTGGTGATTGACCAGCACGGCGATGATCAGGTCCTCGTTGTCGCGGTTCCGCACGTACCCGCCGATGCCGGAGACGTGATTGATCGAGCCCGTTTTCGCACGGATGCGGCCGGCTTCCGGCTCCCCGCTGAA
>SKYZ01000444.1 GCA_007127625.1 Aquisalimonas sp.
ACCCGCCTCGCCACGCGGGCGGACCTCTACCAGTGCCTGGCCCAGGCGTTTCTACCGCCCATGGAGGCGTCCTACCACCAGGCCATGACCGAGGCCCTGGCTGCCGACCTGGACGACCTCCTCCCCGGGCGCGGCGCCGGCACCGAGCTGGCATCCGCCATGGCAACCGCCCCTGACCCGGACGCGCTGCTGCGCGTCTACAGCCGCCTGTTCCTGGTACCACCACGGCCGGTCTCGCTGAATGCCAGCGTCTATTTGGACGGCGGCATCATGGGGCCCACCGCCATGGACGTGAGAGCCTGTTACCAGCACCACGGCGTGGATGGTGACGCGGCCTTCCGGGGCACGCCGGATCACCTGGTGCTGCAACTGCGCTTCCTCGCCCTGCTGCTGGCCTCCGCTGCCGAGACAAACGCCGAATCGAGGGACCCCCTGCTTGAGGAAGCCCGGGACTTTGTGCACCGGTTCCTGTCCCCCTGGGTGGGGGACATGGCGCAGCGGCTCAATACTGAAACCGCGGCTGACCCGCGCGTGCGGCCCTATGCCGTGCTGGGGCAGCTTGTGCGGGAAGCCGTGGCGGCCGATGCCCAGTGGCTGCTGACCCTCGCCCCTACGCCCCCCGCACGGGACACCACGGCCGAGGATGCCGCTCGGGAACAGGTGGCCCGCCAGCGGGCCGAACACGCCGGTCAGCAGCACACCGAATGCACCCAGTGCGGCCAGCCCTTCGCCGCGCCTTCCGAGCTGGCCGGCATGATCCGGGTGCTGGAGGAGCGGGGCCTGAGCACCGCGCACCTCAGCGTCTGTCCTGACTGCCGGGCCGGCACCATGGGACTGCGACCCACCGACCCGCAGTTCAAGGAGGTCGGTGCGGGCACACAACCGAAAGGAACCGCGCAGGGACGAGGAAACCGCTCAGCGTTTCCGGGGGGAGACATGTCATGAAGATCACCACCGACACCGTCGCCACCATCGACTATGCGCTGCGCAACCAGGCCGGCGAACTTGTGGACAGCAGCGAGGCTTCGGGGCCCATGGTGTATCTCCACGGCTACCGGCACGTGCTGCCGGCCCTGGAGAGGGCCGTGGAAGGCCACAGCGCCGGCGAACACCTGGTGGTGGAACTGGAGCCCGAAGAAGCCTACGGGGCGCGCCAGGAGAACCTGGTGTTCGCGGCCAAGCGCGAGGTACTGCCCGAGGGGCTGGAGCTGGCCGAAGGCAAGCGACTGACCAGCGGTTCCCACGGCCGCAAGTTCTCCCTGCGCGTGGTCCGGCTCACCGACGACGGCGCCATCCTCGACGGCAACCACCCGCTGGCGGGTGAGCGGCTGACCTTCGAACTCGCCATCCGCGAGGTGCGCGAGGCGACAGGCGCCGAGGTGCAAGCACGGCGGGCCTCGGGGGATACAGCTCGCCGGCCCGTGACGGCGGGCTGGCAGTAGGGCTTTTCTGTTGGATGGTTGCCGCAGGTCAAGGCAACCGACGGCGTGCTTGTGCATCGTGGAGATGTCACTACACCCCTTTTCCGCGAGGTCAATACCATGACGAAGGAAGTCGTTATCTGCGCGCCGACACGCACCCCCATCGGCACCTACGGCGGCAGTCTCAAGGACATGCCCGCGACTGATCTCGGCGCCATCGCCGTGGCCGAGACGCTGAAGCGTGCCGGCCTCCAGGGCGACCAAGTGGACACGGTTGTTCTTGGCAACGTGATCCAGGCGGGCAACCGCATGAACCCGGCCCGCCAGGCCGCCGTCAATGGTGGCATTCCGGTGCAGGTGCCGGCCCTGACGGTGAACCGGGTCTGTGGCTCCGGCGCCCAGGCCGTGGCGTCGGCGGCCCAGGAGATCCTGCTCGGTCATGCCAACTGTGCCGTAGCCGGCGGCATGGAGAACATGGACCGCGCACCCTACCTGCTGGACAAGGCCCGCTGGGGTTACCGCATGGGCGACGCGAAAATGGTGGATTCCATGCTCGGTGACGGCCTCAACGATGCCTTCTCCGGCAAGCACTCCGGCTGGCACACCGAGGATCTGGCCCAGGAGTACAAGGTCAGCCGCGAAGACCAGGACGCGTGGGCGGCCCGCTCCCAGCAGCGCTTCTCGAAGGCCCAGGCGGATGGCCTGTTCGACGCCGAGATCGTCCCGGTGGAAGTCCCCGGCCGCAAGGGTCCGACGGTGTTCGAACGTGACGAACACAATCGCGGCGACACCACCGCCGAAGGGCTGGGCAAGCTCCGCCCCGCCTTCCGCGAGGAGGGTACCATCACCGCGGGCAACGCCCCGGGCCTGAATACCGGCGCCGCGGCCATGGTCCTGGCGGAACGGGCATGGGCGGAGAAGGCCGGCCTCACGCCCGTGGCACGGCTGGTCTCCTGGGGTGTGGGCGCCGTGGAGCCAGGCATGTTCGGCATCGGCCCCGTACCCGCCGTGCGCCAGGCCCTGGAGCGGGCCGGCTGGGGGGTTGGCGATGTGGATCGGGTGGAGATCAACGAGGCCTTTGCCGCCATCGCCCTGGCGGTGCTGCGGGAACTGGGCCTGTCCGAGGGCGTGGTCAATGTCGAAGGCGGCGCCATCGCCCACGGCCACCCCATCGGCGCCACCGGCGCGGTGCTCACCGTGCGGCTGCTGCACGCCATGGAGCGCAACGGTGAACGGCGCGGCATCGTGACGCTGTGCATCGGCGGCGGTCAGGGGATTGCGCTGGCGGTGGAGCGGCTTTAGCTTTCCGGCAAAGGGAAGGCGGACCTGAAGGTCCGCCCTACGCCTCCGCGGCGGCCTGGACCGGGCGGTCGTCGGCCAGGCGTTCGCTGTAGCGGTCAACCAGGTAGTCGCTAATGTCGCGGGTGAGCAGGGTGAACTTCACCAGCTCCTCCATGACGTCCACGACGCGGCTATAGAGTGCCGAGGGGAACATGCGGCCCTGCTCATCGAACTCCTGGTAGGCCTTGGGCACCGACGACTGATTCGGGATGGTGAGCATTCGCATCCAGCGGCCAAGGATGCGCATGTTGTTCACGGCGTTGAACGACTGCGAGCCGGCATTGACCTGCATCAGCGCCAGGGTGCGCCCCTGGGTGGGGCGGATGCCGCCGTAGGCCAGCGGCAGCCAGTCGATCTGGGCCTTCATGATGCCGGTCATGTTGCCGTGGCGTTCCGGGCTCGACCACACCTGCCCTTCCGACCACTCGGAGAGCTTGCGCAGTTCCACCACCTTGGGGTGATCCGCGGGTGCATCAACCGGAAGGGGCAGACCCGACGGATCGAAGAAGCGCGTCTCGGCCCCGAACTCCTCGAGAATCCGCCCCGCTTCCTCGGCGAGCAGCCGGCTGTAGGAGCGCTCGCGCAGGGAGCCGTAGAGCAACAGGATTCGGGGGGCATGCGCCGAACGCGGCACGTCCACCAGCCGATCCAGGGTGGGGCGATCAAGATACCGGGAGTCGATGTTCGGCAGCTGCTCGTTCATGGGGGTTCCTTGCGGGCAATTCAACGTATTGAGGTGTCAGTCCGACGGCGCATTACGTTCCGAGGGGTCGGTTCTGAAAGCCGGTGTCAGGGTTTCAGGATCACGCCGCTGGCGGCCATCGCGAGCGGCGGTGGCCCACCAGTCCAGTTGCAGAAACGTCCTGTCCAGGTAGCCGGTCCAGCCGGATGCATCCACCGCAGCATTGAATCCGCCGTCCTCGTCCAGCGCCTCCTGCGCTTTGGGCACATGAATCATGGCCGAAACCGGCAGGCAACCCAGTTCGGCGAGAAACGTCCGCATGGCCACCGCCGCACGGGCTCCACCCCACTGCCCGGCGGAGTACGTGACGATGGCGCTGGGCTTGAACGCGAACAGAGAGCTGCCGAAGTGGTTGAGCAGATGCGCCAGCGCCGGGCTCATGGAGTGGTTGTACTCCGGGCTGACCATCACGTAGGCATCGGCGGCGTCGATGCGTTCGGCAAGCTGCTCCAGCGCTTCAGGCGCACGTCCCCGTGGGTAGGCAAAGTGCGGCTTGAACACGACCGGTAGCTCAACCTCCAGGGGATCGATGAGCATGACATCGTGGCCCGCCTGCTCGAGCCTGTCGGCGCAGGCGCGACCCACCCGCAAGCCCAGACGTGCCGGGCGCGGGGGCGCGCTGTCCCGGGTGGAGCCAACGAAAACAAGCATGTTCAGGGTCATCACGCCTCCGCGGGCACCAGCAGAACCGGCACTCCGGACTGGCGGCAGACCGCCTCCGCGGTACTGCCCAGGAGCAACTCGGCCAATGGATTGTGGCCGCGTTTCCCCACGACAACCAGCGACGCTTTCTCGTCCCGGGCCAGGCGGGGAATGGCCTCGCGGGGATCGGCGTCCACACGATGGGTGGTGACGCCGGCCGCAGCCACTGCTTCCAGCCGTTGGTCCGCCTGCTCCGCCTCCACGGCGCGGGCACTCGCGCCGTCCGCCTGCGGGCCCGCGTGGAGCGCGAGCCCTTGCCGGCCCCGTCGCACCAGCTCCAGGAAGGCTTTCTCCGCCGCGGAGGAATTGGCCGAACCGTCCGTCGCCAGCAGGACGGGCCCGTCCGCACCCATGGCACCGTCCACGGGGACAATCACCAGCGGCAGCACCGCCATACGGGCAGCATCCATCACCGTGCTGCCCAGGAAGAGACCGCGCCAGGCCGAATGCCCCCTGGAGCCCAGCAGGACACAATCCGCGGCAACATCGCGGGCGGCGTCGTGCAGCGCCCGCGCGGGGCGACCTGTCACGACGGCCACGTCGACTTCCAGTCCCTGCTTGCGCAGCGGTTCCGCAAGTGCTTTCAGGCGCTCGCGGTAATGGTCCTCATGACCCAGCTCAGGCGCCGCGGGATAGCCCGTTTCCAGAACGTACGCCAACGTCAGGCGGCGGACACCGAGGTACTCCGTCACCGACGGCAGCGCGTTCTGCACCGCCTCCCAGCCGCCGGAAAAATCAACGCCGACTACAGCGTGGTTCAGCATGGTCCTTGCTCCCTGGCCCGTCTCACGAGCCAATTCGTGTTACTGGACGCCCCACCGCCGTCACGCGAAGCGGCGGGCGCGGCTTCAGCCGCGATTGGCTGTCAGTACCCTGCATTCAGGCCTGTCCCCTCAACGAACAGCCGACGCCAACGCAGAAAACCCTCGGCGCGTACGGTCAGGACACCCGGATGGGCAGCCATGGCCGGATCAACGTAGACGGTAATCCCGTCGATGGTCTGCACCAGCCAGTCCGCAGGATGGTCCGGCCGCCGTGCCTCCGCCACCGGCAGAATGGCAGTGCCACCGCAGCAGCCGTGACGGGGCGAGGGCCGCAGGGTGACCACCCCGCCCTGCCCGGACACCCATCGGACCGCCTCGGTGTCCAGCCGCACCTCCGGGCCCGCCGTCATCAGCCACCGCCCGCGGGTTGCGGCGCAGACACGGGGAAGTGCCTGCGCGTGCGATTGGCGATCTTTACCAGCACCAGCATCAGCGGCACCTCCACCAGCACGCCGACCACCGTGGCCAACGCGGCGCCGGAATGCACCCCGAACAGGGCGATGGCGGCGGCCACGGCCAGTTCGAAGAAGTTGCTGGCGCCAATCATCGCCCCGGGCGCGGCAACATCGTGGGGCACCTTCCAGGCCTTGGCCCAGCCGTAGGCAATGAAGAAGATCAGGAACGTCTGCACGATCAGGGGAATCGCGATCAGCGCGATGTGCAGCGGGTTGTTCAGGATCACTTCGCCCTGGAAGGAGAACAGCAGCACCAGCGTCAGGATCAGGCCGATGGGTGTCACCGGGGCGAGGCGCTTCATGAACACATTGTCGAACCACTCGATCCCGTTACGCCGGATCAGTGCCACGCGGGTGAGATACCCGGCCGTGAGTGGAATGACGATGTACAGGAACACCGACAGCGCCATGGTCTCCCACGGCACGATGATGTCGGACAGCCCCAGCAGCAGCATGACAATGGGCGCGAAGGCGAACAGCATGATGATGTCGTTCACCGACACCTGCACCAGGGTATACGCCGCGTCACCGCGGGTGAGATAGCTCCAGACGAACACCATGGCCGTGCAGGGCGCCGCCCCAAGCAGGATGGCACCCGCCAGGTACTCCCGCGCCAGGCCGCCCGGGATCAGCGGCTCGAACAGGATGATCAGAAAGAACCAGGCGATGGCGAACATGGTGAACGGCTTGATCAGCCAGTTCACAGTGGTGGTGATCACTAGGCCCTTGGGCTGGCGGCGCACGCCGAGGATGGAGGAGAAGTCGATCTGCACCATCATCGGGAAGATCATGGCCCAGATCAGAATGGCCACCGGAATGGAGACCTGGGCGTACTCGAACTGCGACAGGGCATCCGGGATAGCCGGTGCGAACTGCCCGAGGGCAACCCCGAGAACGATGGCCAACGCCACCCAGACGGACAGGTAACGTTCGAAGATCCCCATGCCTTCCCGGATGTCGGGGGCATCATCGTCCATACGGTGGGCTCTGGATTCCGGTTGACTCATTCGTCGCTCCGTTGCCTGGTTCGGATACTGCGTCGAGCTTCTGCCGGGGTCCGGCGTGCGTCGGGTCGCGGCTTGCGCCGCTCCTACGGCTTATTTCTGGGTGATAGGGGTCGGGAAGGCGTAAGCCTCCCCGCCCTCCGAACCGTGCGGGCGGTTCTCCCGCACACGGCTCTCCAGTCGATGGTTTCAACATCGTGATTGGCTCGCCAACCGCCAGGCTTCGGCCAGGGTGAAAAGACCGGCGGTAGCGAAGAACCGATTGGGCCAGCGTCGCGTGTCCGACAGGGTGATGCCGCGCCCCGGGCGTTTCTCCTGCTTGCGCAGCATGGCCCGAAGGCGTCGACGGATG
>SKYZ01000114.1 GCA_007127625.1 Aquisalimonas sp.
CGGCCTCGAAGCGCTTGATGTGCTCGTCGATGCCGATGCCGGCGGTGACGGCGAATGCGCCCATGTAGTCGGGCTTGCCGCTGTCCTTCGGCGCCACGTAGTCCGACAGCGCCTGGTTGGGCCGCCCCTCGGGCTTTTCGTTCTGCTGGCGCAGGTGGTGCAGGGTGGCCAGCTCCTCGGAGCGCGAGTCTTCGGTGTAGAGCACCGTGTCGTCACCCACGGCGTTGGCCGGCCACAGGCCGAATACGGCCCGTGCCGTGAGCCACTTCTCGTCGATGATCTGCTTGAGCATGGCCTTGGCATCCTCGAACAGCTTGGTGGCGTGTTCGCCCACCACTTCGTCCTCGAGGATCTTCGGGTAGCTGCCGGCCAGCTCCCAGCTCTTGAAGAACGGCGTCCAGTCGATGTACTCCACCAGCTTGTCCAGCGGGTAATCGTCCAGCACCTGCACCCCGAGCTGCTTGGGTGCCACCGGCTCGAAGGCCTCCCAGTCCACCGGCGTACGGTTCTCCCGTGCCTTGTCGATGGACACCCACTTCTGCTTCTTCTGCCGAGCGGCGTGCTGTTCGCGGACCTTGTCGTACTCTTCCTTGAGCTTGCCCACGTACTCCTTGCGCCGGGTTTCGCTGAGCAGGTTGGAGGCCACGCCGACACCGCGGGAGGCATCCTTCACGTAGATGACTTCGTTGGAGTACTGGGGGTCGATCTTCACCGCCGTGTGCACCCGTGACGTCGTCGCGCCGCCGATAAGCAGGGGCTGGGTCATCTTGCGCCGCTCCATCTCCTTGGCCACGTGCACCATCTGCTCCAGCGAGGGCGTGATCAGCCCGGAGAGGCCGATGATATCCACGTCTTCCTTCTCGGCGGTGTCCAGGATCACCTCCGCCGGCTGCATGACGCCGATGTCGGTGACCTTGAAGTTGTTGCACTGGAGGACCACGCCGACGATGTTCTTGCCGATGTCGTGGACGTCACCCTTCACCGTGGCCATGAGAATGTGCGCGGCAGGCTTGTCGCCTTCCTTCTTCTCGGCCTCGATGTAGGGCAGCAGCACCGCCACGGCCTTTTTCATGACCCGGGCGGATTTCACCACCTGGGGCAGGAACATCTTGCCGTCCCCGAACAGGTCGCCGACCACGTTCATGCCGTCCATGAGCGGGCCCTCGATCACCTCGATGGGGCGGTCGTAGGCCTGGCGGGCCTCCTCGGTGTCATCCTCGACGTAGTCGACAATGCCCTTGACCAGCGCATGCTCCAGGCGCTTCTCCACCGGCTGTTCGCGCCAGGCCAGGTCCTCTTCCTTCTTCTTGCCGCCCTGGTCCTTGTAGCTTTCGGCCAGGTCCAGCAGGCGCTCGGTGGCGTCCTCGCGACGGTTGAGGATGACGTCCTCGACGTGCTCGAGCAGCTCCTTGTCGATGTCGTCGTAGACCTCGATCTGCCCGGCGTTGACGATGGCCATGTCCAGGCCGGCCTTGATGGCGTGGTACAGGAAGGCCGAGTGCATGGCCTCGCGCACGGCGTTGTTGCCGCGGAAGGAGAACGACAGGTTGGACAGGCCGCAGGAGACCTTGGCGTAGGGCAGGTTCTCCTTGATCCAGCGGGTGGCCTCGATGAAATCGACCCCGTAATTGTTGTGCTCGGCAATGCCGGTGGCCACCGGGAAGCAGTTGGGGTCGAAGATGATGTCCTCGGCGGGGAAATTGGCCGTTTCCACCAGCAGCTTGTAGGCGCGCTCGCAGATCTCGATGCGCCGGGGCAGGGTATCCGCCTGACCTTCCTCGTCGAAGGCCATGACCACCACTGCGGCGCCGTAGCGCTTGAGCTTCTCGGCCTGTTCCAGGAACGGCTCCTCGCCTTCCTTCAGGGAGATGGAGTTGACCACCGCCTTGCCCTGGGTGCACTGCAGCCCGGCCTCCAGCACTTCCCAGTTGGAGGCGTCGATCATGATCGGCACCTTGGCGATGTCCGGCTCCGCGGCCACCAGGTTAAGGAAATCCTGCATGGCCTGGACGGCGTCGATCATGCCTTCGTCCATGTTCACGTCGATGACCTGCGCGCCACCTTCCACCTGATCCTTGGCCACTTCCAGGGCGGTGTCGTAGTCGCCTTCCTTGATCAGGCGCTTGAAGCGCGCCGAACCGGTGACGTTGGTGCGCTCGCCGATGTTGATGAACGAGGCATCTTCGCCGGCGTTGAAGGGCTCCAGGCCGGACAGGCGCATGGCCGGTTCGGCCTCCGGCACCTTGCGGGGCGGCAGATCCTTGGTGGCCTCGCGCAGCGCCTTGATGTGCTCCGGCGTGGTGCCACAGCAGCCGCCGATAATGTTGACGAAGCCGCTCTCGGCGAAGTCCTTGACGTACTTCGCCATCTCTTCCGGTGACTGGTCGTACTCGCCGAACTCGTTGGGCAGGCCGGCGTTGGGGTAGATGGCCACGTAGGTGTCCGCCACCCGGGAGATCTCCTCCACGAACGGCCGCATCTGCTCCGCGCCCAGGGCGCAGTTCAGCCCCACCGTGAACGGGTTGGCATGACGCACGGAGTTCCAGAAGGCCTCTGTGGTCTGGCCCGACAGCGTGCGGCCGGAGGCGTCGGTGATGGTGCCGGAGATCATCACCGGCAGGCGGTAGCCCAGCTCCTCGAACAGGTCTTCCGTGGCGTGGATGGCTGCCTTCGAGTTCAGGGTGTCAAAGATGGTCTCGATGAGCAGCAGATCCGAGCCGCCCTCCACCAGCCCGCGCGCCGCCTCAAGGTAGGCCTGGCGCAGCTCGGCATACGAGGTGTTGCGGTAGCCGGGGTTGTTCACGTCCGGCGAGATGGACGCGGTGCGGTTGGTCGGCCCGAGAGCACCGGCCACGAACCGCGGCCAGCCGGGGTTCTCGGCTTCCGCGGCGTCGCAGGCCTCGCGGGCGAGCCGCGCGGACTCGACGTTGAGCTCGTGCACCAGCTCCTCCATGCCGTAGTCGGCCTGGGCGATAGTGGTGGAGCTGAAGGTGTTGGTCTCGACTATGTCGGCGCCGGCCGCGAGGTTGTCCGCGTGGATCTCGCGAATGATGTCGGGCCGCGTCAGCGACAGTAGGTCGTTGTTGCCCTGGATGTCGCTGGACCAGTCCTTGAACCGGTCGCCGCGGAAGTCCTCCTCGGACAGGGGATACTGCTGGATACTGGTCCCCATGCCGCAATCCAGGAACAGAATGCGTTCGTTGATCGCCTTCTTGAGTGCGTCGGTTCGGTTAGTCATTCGTTCTCGAAGTGGTTGCGATGGAAGCTCATCAAAGCCAGCCATTATAACGGCTGTTGAGACTTGTACGAGGGGGTGGGTGGACGAAACCCGCGCCATACGGGGGCTGAAACCCCGGGAAGCCGCCATTGAGGGGCGCTGAGAGGCACTTGAGCATTACTCATGATTGACATGAATAATGCTCTCATCGGTCCGCCGATGGGGCCGATGTCGGTCCCGGGACGGCAGTCGGCGTCACCGTGTTCCGGCGCCGGCGGCCGCGGTGACCAGGTGACGGAACAGCGCGCGCTGCTCCTGTTTCTGCGGCAGGTACTCGGGATGCCACTGAACTCCGATGACGCAGTGCGCGTGCGGGTCCTCGATGGCCTGAACCACGCCAGTGTCCTCGTGGGCTACCGCCTGGAGGTTGGCGGCCGGGGTGCGGATCGCCTGCCGATGCAGCGAGTTGACGTGGCAGTACGTCCGACCCAGGGCCGTGGCAAGGCGGCTGTGGGGGGTAATCCGGACCGATTTCTGTGGCCAGATGGTCCACAGGTTGGGTGCTTCAGCGTAGAACGCGCTCAGGTCCTGGTGCAGGGTGCCACCGCAGACCACGTTGAGCAGCTGGGCGCCCCGGCAGATCCCGAGGACGGGCAGCCCCCGCTCCAGCGCCGTGTGCAGGAGCTGCTGCTCCAGAGCGTCCCGGTCGGTGTCGCCACCCATGGAGCGCTTGGTGCTGAGTAGCCGTCGCAGGACCCACAGCAGCGGAAACAGGAGCAGTGTGGCCAGGAACCGCGGCAGGGTGCGGCTGCTGCGACGCAGGGAACGCATGCTGGGCGCCGCGGGTTCCTCGCCGTACAACTCGGGGGCCACGTCGGCACCGCCACCGATGATCAGGCCGTCCAGGGCCTCGGTGGTCAGGGGCCGGGCAGGGGTAATGTGCACGGGACGCCCGCCGGCGCGCCACACGGCGAATCGTGCACACAGCCATGCCGCGCTGCCGCCCCGATTGGGCCCCGTAACGCCGATAACCGGTCTCATGCCCGCAGCCAGCTCCGGGTCTGCACCGCCCATTCCTGATCGATACGGGCGATACTGGGCGGCCGACGGCCCAGATAGACCTCGGCCATGCGATGCATGCGCTCCGGGCGGGCCGCCAGCCACTCCACCCACACCCACCCCTGCCACTCCCTGGCGAGGGTCCACTCGGGTTCATCCACGCGGCAGTTCGGAAGGCGGTAGTGGAAGGCCGGCCGGGGGCTCACCAGGTGTGCTTCCGGCACGCCACGGAGGGCCCGGTCACCCCCCAGGTAGGTGAGCATGGGCAGCATGTCCAGGACCCGGTTCCGGGTCGGGTTGTGGAGCAGGTAGTCGTCGATGAGGCGGTTGGTGTCCGGTGTATAGTCCGGATTCAGCACCAGGGCGCGATAGGGGCGCGGGAAGTCGTTGATGTAGGGGGTGACGCGGCGGCTCCAGTCGATCTCTCCCTCCACATGCAGCCAGTCATAGAGCAGGAAGAACGCCCGCAGGATGCGGACCAGCGCATCCGGTCGCAGGGAGGCTGCCTCCGGGTTCAGGTGAAGCCCGAAGGCATAGACCAGGGATGCCCGTGTGCCCTGGGCCTGTTCGGCCTGCAGAGCGGCGCGGAGTTCTTCCAGGCGGTGGGCATCCACGAACGGGATGGGCGGCGTGACGATCTCATGGGGAACCACGGTGCCGGCCACCCGGGCCAGCAGGTCATCCATGCGCTCCTTGTAGAGGGCCTCGCGCATGTTGAATCCCAGGCTCTCCAGCAGTTCCAGGTAGCCCCCGTCCTTGAGCAGGGCTGTGTCGATCTCGGCCTTGAAGGTGCCCCACGGCGTGCCGGTGATCCGATGCGCAAAGCGGCTGTCCGGCACCACCGTGCCGCCGTAGAGTTCGGCGACTTTTGCCGAGATGGTTTGCAGGTCAAGGCCCGCGAACTCGAGCTCCACGCCGAGCCGACGCGGTTCGCCGGCTTCGGTCATGTGCGCCTCGGGTAGCGGGAACTCCATGGAGCGCTCCAGCGTGGACGGGTTGCGTGATCCGGTTGGGGACGGGATTCTACAATGCCACGAATCGTACCATGCGGTTCCGTCCCGCTGGCGGCTTTGCCGTGACGAATCACCAAGGAGGAAGCATGAAGCTGGAAACCCAGGCCATCCACGCAGGTTATTCCCCGGACCCCACGACAAAAGCGGTGGCGGTGCCCATCTACCAGACCACGTCCTACGCCTTCGATGACACGCAGCACGGGGCCGATCTGTTCGATCTGAAGGTGGAAGGCAACATCTACACCCGCATCATGAACCCCACCAATGCGGTACTTGAGCAGCGGGTCGCCGAAATGGAGGGCGGTATTGCCGGCCTCGCCACCAGTTCGGGCATGGCGGCCATCACCTACGCCATCGAGACCATCTGCGAGGTGGGGGACAACATTGTCACCACCAGCCAGCTCTATGGCGGCACCTATAATTTCTTCGCCCATGCGCTGCCCAATCGCGGCATCGAGGTGCGGTTTGTCTCCCACGAGGATCTGGACGCCATGGCGGCGCAGATCGACGACCGCACCAAGGCGGTCTTCTGTGAAACCGTGGGCAATCCCTCCGGCAATGTGGCGGATACCGAGGCCATGGCAAAGATCGCCCACGAGGGGGGTGTGCCGCTGATGGTGGACAACACTGTCCCCAGTCCGTACCTGTGGCGGCCCATCGAGCACGGGGCGGACATCGTCATCCACTCGCTGACCAAGTACATGGGCGGCCACGGCACCACCGTCGCCGGCGTGATCGTGGACTCCGGCAAGTTCCCCTGGACGGATTACCCGCAGAAGTTCCGGCTGCTGAATGAGCCGGATCCGTCGTACCACGGGGTGGTCTACACCGAGGCTCTCGGTGCCGCTGCGTTCATCGGCCGGGCCCGCGTCGGCCCGCTGCGCAACACCGGTTCTGCCTTGTCACCGTTCAATGCCTTCCAGATCCTGCAGGGCATCGAGACTCTGCCGCTGCGTATGGACCGGCACTGCGAGAACGGGTTGAAGGTGGCGCAGCACCTGGAAGCCATGGATCAGGTGACCTGGGTGAAGTATGCCGGCCTGGAGAGCAGCCCGGACCATCGCCTGGCGCAGAAGTACATGAACGGCCGCGCGGCGGGCATTCTCAGTTTCGGCGTCAAGGGCGGCGCCGAGGCAGGAGCGAAGTTCATCGATGCGCTGCGGCTCATCACCCGGCTGGTGAACATCGGCGACGCCAAGTCCCTGGCCTGCCATCCGGCCACCACCACCCACCGACAGCTCAACGACGAGGAACTGGAAAAGGCCGGCGTCACACGGGACATGGTCCGCCTGTCGGTGGGGCTCGAGCATGCCGACGACATCCTCGCGGATATCGACCAGGCGTTGGCGGCGGCGCGTTAGCGACGGTGCTCGTTCCGTTTTGAGGGCTTGCGGATGGGCACGTAGCGGAGCCGGGACGATCTTTCAGGCTCCGCACGCTCCGCTTACGGAAGCTGGTGCTTCCTACCCTCCACTCCGGGCTGGCCTACGCCCCTGCTCCGGGCAGTTTCCAGGCCTCAGTGGTCTCCTGCGCTGCTGTGGCAA
>SKYZ01000095.1 GCA_007127625.1 Aquisalimonas sp.
CCGGTGGATCTGCCGCAGCGGCTGTGCGGGCGCCGCGTCCAGGGGATCGACCGGCGTGCCAAGTACCTGCTGTTCCGGCTGGACGGCGACACCCTGCTGTTGCACCTGGGCATGTCCGGCAGTCTCCGCCTGGTCCCCGCCGGCACCCCGGCCGAGCCGCACGCCCACGTGGACCTGGTGTTCGCCCACGGACAGGTGCTTCGGCTCACGGATCCGCGCCGGTTCGGCAGCGTTCACCTGGCACCCGGCGACGGCGGCGGCCACCCGCTGCTGTCCAGGCTGGGCCCGGAGCCCCTGGGCGACGGGTTCACCGGGGAGTGGCTGTACCAGCGCTCCCGAGGGCGGAGACAGGCGGTCAAGGCCTTCATCATGGACGCCGCGACGGTGGTCGGTGTCGGCAACATATACGCCGCCGAGGCGCTGTTCCGCGCGGGCATCCATCCGGCCCGGGCAGCCGGCCGTGTCAGCCGCCGACGCTACGGGGAGCTGGCGGCTGCGGTGCAGGCCGTGCTCGCCGAGGCCATCGACGCCGGTGGGACGACTCTGCGGGATTTCGTCGGCAGCGGCGGTCGTCCGGGGTACTTTCGCCAGTCGCTGGCGGTATACGGCCGTGCCGGTGAACCCTGTCCGGCCTGCGGCACGCCGCTGCGACTGATTCAGGTCGGCCAGCGCAGCACCTGTTACTGTCTCCGGTGCCAACGTTAGCGTCCCGCGCAACACGTGACACGAGGCAGCGCCGCCCGGGTCCATGGTCCGGGCGCGTGTGATCTACTCCACAGTCCGGGGGTTATAAAGCGCGTACCGTGTCGGGAACCAATGATTGCGCCGACCGGTTGCCCGTGGGGGAGAACGGGTCGCAGGACGTGAGGAGCCGAGACACCATGGGATTGTTCGGGAACAAGAGCAAACCGGCCAAGCGCCGCACTGGCGGCACCACCATCATTGCCGCGGGTACGACCCTGACGGGTGAGCTGGCCCCTGAGGGCAATGTGCATATCGATGGCCGGATCGAGGGCCACATCGACTCCGCCAGCGACGTTTCCATCGGTGCCGAGGGCAGTTTTGAAGGCGAGATCCGGGCGCACCGGATGGTGGTGAGCGGTTACGCACACGGTCGCATCGAGTGCGACAGCCTGGAAATCGTCAACAAGGGGCGTGTCCTGGGCGAGGTCTCCAGTCGCAGTTTCGTCATCGAGCCCGGTGGCCAGTTCGTCGGCGAAAGCCGCTCCACCGACGCGGAGTCCGTGGCACAGCTGAGCCACTGGCACGGCCAGGAACGTTCCGGGGCCGATCGTTCGGCGTCCGGGGCCGAGGTCGGGCCGGAACCCGAACCGGAGCCCGAACCTGAATCGGATCTGGAACCGGATCCGGTGGTGCATGCGTCCACGGACGAGATCGATGTGGACGAACCAGTGGTCACGGGGATCGATGAACAGGTTGCCGGCTCCGATGACGAGCATCACGGCCGTGAGCCGACGGTGGCCTTCGAGCAGAGCGAGCCCGATGACCGGGAGGAACGTGCGGCACAGAATCAGCGGCGGTGGCGCTGAGCGGCACTGGGGTTTAGGATCGGCGTCAGGGCGCATCCGCTCCCGGCCGACAGTGTCGCGGACTTCCCGTGCGCCGTGGCGAGAGACAATGGAAGCAGACCAATGCAGGGGGTAGCGCTGTGGAACGTGTAATCGGACTCGATATGGGATACGGCTTCGTCAAGGCCAACGATGGCCGCGACGGGGTACGCTTCCCCAGTGTGGTCGGTGATGGCAGTGGCGGCGGCCCCATGTCGCTGGGCTTCCAGAAGCCGGACCCGACCAGCGACATTCGCATCACCGTGGGTGGCAAGACCTACTTCCTGGGTGATCTGGCCATCCGCCATTCCCGCATCGCCCATCGCGGCCTCTCGGCAACCCGCGCCGAAGGTGATGATCTGCGCATCCTGTTCCTGGGTGCGCTGAGCATGTTCTGCCGCGAATCCATGAACGACTTCTCCGTGGTCACGGGCCTGCCGCCGGGGCGCATGCACCTGGCGGATGACCTGGTCTCGCGGCTGCGGGGCGACCACACTGTGACTCGCCACGTAGGCCGCAATCGCCAGGACCTCAGTATTCGCCTGAACAATATCGAGGTGGTGCCGCAGCCCCTGGGGACGTTCTGGGCCGAGGTGCTGGACGGCCGCGGGCAGCTGCGTGGTGACTCCCGGCTGCTGGAGGGGCGCGTCGGCATCATCGACGTGGGCTTCCGCACCAGCGATTTCGCCACCATCGTCGAGGGCGAGTACGCCCCGGCCTGGAGCCGCACGGTTCCGCTGGGGATTTCCACCGGCTATGACGCCCTGTCGTCGGCCCTGGCCACGCAGTACGGTCTTGAACGCGAGACCTACACGCTGGATCAGGCCGTCATCGATGGCGAGATCAATGTCTCCGGGCGGCGGGTGGATATCACCGACCTGCGGGATCAGATTCTCGGTGAAGTGGCCACCAAGCTGATGGTGGAGATGCAGTCGCTGTGGCAGCTCACCGATTATGATGCCGTGCTGCTCACCGGCGGTGGCGCCCACGTTCTGGAGCGTTACCTGCGGCCGGAGGTGCCACAGAGCGTGGTGGTCAACGACCCGGTGACCGCCAACGCCCGTGGATATGTGGCTTGGGGCACGTTCCAGACCAATGATGCCCAGCCCGAAGCGCAGACCACCACCGGTGCCGGCTTTGGTACCGATGCCGCAAACCAGGCGCCAAGCGGCGGTTTCGACCAGTCCGCCCGGAGCTCAGGCGAGCGGGCCTCGGGTGACGACTCCAGCAACAACTGATGTCGGTGGCATAATGCGCGGTCCGGATGGGGGTCAGCCCCCGTCCGGACCGTCAGTGCCGTACCACACCCGGGTTATCAGCAGGGTGGTGGTGCCCGCCGGCAGCGACACCCGCACTTCGTCATCCTCCGTCTTGCCGAGCACCGCCCGAGCCATGGGTGAGTCCACGCTGATCAGGCTCCGCTGTGGATCGAATTCGTCCGGCCCCACGATGCGGTAGCGGGTTTCCGTGCCGGCGTCGTCCTCCACCGTGAACCAGGCGCCGAAGCGGATGCGGCTCGGGTCGGACGGGCGCTCCTGCACCACGGTCAGCTCGTCCAGCCGTTTGCTGAGATAGCGGACGCGCCGGTCGATTTCCCGAAGCTGCTTCTTGCCGTAGATGTACTCCGCGTTCTCGGAGCGGTCGCCCATGGCGGCCGCCTCGCTGACGGCCTGGGTGACCTCCGGCCGGCGTACGCGCCACAGCCAGTTCAATTCACGCTCCAGCGTACGCCAACCCTCGCGGGTGATGTACGCGGACCGTTTCGGTTGTGGAGGGCGGTAGCGACTCATGGCTCAGCGAGCGCCCCGGGACCGCCGCAGCGTGCGGCGCCCCCGGACTGTCGGGCCTACGGTCCGGATCAATCCAGCACGCGCACGGCGATTCCGTGGAAATCGCTGTCGGGATTGCCCCGTGCCGGCTCGACAATGTCAACGATTTCCCGGGTCTCGACGTCCAGCACGGAGAAACCGGGGGTTTCCCCCTCGGCCATGTGAGGCATGGAGACCGGGTTCGGCCCGCGCAGGGTGATGAACGCGTAGCGGGAATCCGGCGAGAAGTCGAGAATGTCGGGTGTGGGCCCGGTGTCCGGGATGCTCGCGGTGATCTCGAAGGACTCCGGATCAATGACGACGCCATCCGACGAACCGCGGTTGACCATCCAGATGGCCTCGCCGTTGGGGACGTTGCGCACGCCGTGAGCGTCGATGCCCTGGCTCACATTGGACGCCACGACCTCCAGCGTCTCCACGTCCAGGGCGTACCAGATCCCTGTCTGCGGGCCGCCGCCGTTGACGATCATGTGTTCACCGTCCGGTGTCAGCATGGTACCGCAGTTGGTCTGCAGTTCGTTGGGCGAGAACACCTCGTCGAGGGTCATGCTCTCGGTGTCCACCACCACGAGCCCGCCGTCGTCCAGGGCCGGTCCCAGGGTCACGAAGGCGCGCCCGCCGTCGGCAGTGGTGTCGTGGCAGATGGCGGCGACATCGTTGAAATCGTCCGCGCGCTCCTCGAAGACAGGGTCATTGGCAATGATCAGTTCCCGGCTGACACGGAACTCCTCCGCGTCCAGATCGGCGCTGAGTTCCACCACCATGCCGTCGCGTTCCACGTCCGGCGAGCCGATGACGTCCACCAGAATGGCGCTGTCATCCGGGGTAAAGCCGGCCATGTGCGTACGCGGGCCGGTCTCGATGATGTCCACCACCCGGTAGTCTTCGGTGCGGATCACCGCCACGTTACCGGTGCCGACATTGGCCACCGCGGCGTAGCGATGGTCGGAGCTGAATTCCACCATGTGCGGGACGCGCACGCCGTGGGCGCCCAGGTTGATGCGCGCGACCTCCTTGAGGTCCTGGTTGTAGACGTGAGCCTTGTGTGTCCCCTGGTCCAGTGCCCAGATCTCGTAGGCGGCGTCGTCGGCGAATGCCACCTGTGGCCCCAGCCCGAGTGCCGCGGTGAGCAGCCCAAGGGAAACCGTTTTGCCCGTCAGTCGTTGCAACATGCCCTCTCCCGAATCGTTTATCATGAGTTCTTCGTTTGTCGACATAGATAACAAGAGTATAGGCGCTGTCGGCGGCCGATAAAAACGTCGGTTGCAAGGGAATCGTTCAGCGTTTCCCAAGGCGTAGTACCGCTTAGACGGGGAGATGTCGTGTCGGACTTTGGCCACCAGCACGATGACAACCAGTTTCAGCTCACCAGCCGGCGTGACATTGTCGCCGTGCTGCGCCAGCTCGGCCGGCGACCGGAGTTGATTACCGGCTATTTCAACCAGGGCCGGGAAAGCCTGGTGACCGCCGTGCTGCACGTGGACCAGGAGGCCGGGGAGGTCGTCCTGGATCAGGGGCCGGACGACGCGGTCAACCGACGCGCACTGGCGGCGGGCCAACTGATCTGCATGACCCGGGAGAACAACGTCAGCGTCAAGTTCCGTCTGCAGGGCCTGCGCCGTGCGACGCGTGACGACGGGCCCACGTTCCGGGCGCCCCTGCCGGAGAGTCTTTACCGCCTTCAGCGCCGCGAGTTCTTCCGGGTACCCATGCCGGTGTCCAGCCCGGTGCTCTGCCGGATTCCCACTGATGCTGGAGAGGTGCACGAGTTCCGGGTCACCGACATGAGTCTGGGTGGTGTCGGGATTGTTGACGCGACGATGAAACTACCACTGCGCATCGGGGACGTCTTCACCGATGCCGAGCTCCGGGTCCCGGACCAGCGTCCCCTGACGGTGGGCCTGGAAGTCCGCAATGTCTCGCGGCACATCTTCCGGGATGGCACCGTGGGCCGGCGCCTCGGCGTCGCATTTCAGGGATTGTCCACGCAGGGCAGTACGCTGCTGCAACGGTACCTGCAGCGGCTCCAGATCGCCTACCGCGAGAGTGCACCGGATAACGACTGACCCGCGGGGTGGTTGTTGTCGTTCGGAGACACAAAAAAGCGTTTTTATATCAGTGCCTTGCGTGAATGCCCCGCGAGCATGTCGTCAAATGATTACAGTTTTCAGTGCCTGTCGCATTCGTCCATCCTGTAACTGCCTGATTCCTTGGTCTATGCTCCATGTGGCACGACGAATGCAGTGTTAGTCGTGCCATCGCCTGGTCGTCGTGGCCTGCCTCAGCGTGTGCCCTGCTACCACGACGACAGCGCGGCCATCGGTGTCCCGCGCACCCATCACCGATGGCCGTCAGGCAGCGCGTCTGCCCACCCTGACGCGTGAACCTTGCCCCCGGGTTTCCCGGGGGTTTTTTTTGCCCGGAACCTGAGTCACCGGCAGGCCGGGTGGTCCACGCGTCGAGATTGTGGTGGGGGGTGCGGCAGTGGGTCAGGCGTCGCAGAAGGGGCCGAATTGCCAGAAGCGGCGGCACTGGAAGCGTTCCTCGCATTCCTGCAGTTGCGCCGCGTAGTTCTGGGCGGTGCGCTCCACCCGCGCCACCGCACGCAGCAAGGTGGCGTTGTTCTCCCAGTTACGGCGCCGGTACCCGGTGTGGCCCTCGTGGTAGGCGAGGTACAGTTGTCGGGGATTCTGCTTGCTGATGCCCAGACGCTGGTGGGTGTTGTTGTTGTACCAGCCGATGAAGTCCAGGGCGTATTTCATGTGCGTGCGCCGCGCGAACAGGCTGCCCTCGGCTTCCATGTACTCGCCCCAGACGGGGTTCTGCGCCTGGGCGTAGCCGTAGGCCGTGGACGGGCGCCGCCAGGGGATGAAGCCCAGCAGCCGGGTTCTCGGCGGTCGCGCGTCGTGGCGGAACGAGGACTCCTGGCGGACGAACGCGAACTGCGTGGCCATGGGGGTGCCCCAGCGCTCCTCGCTCTCGCGGGCGTAATCGTACCAGCGGGGATTGTCGTCCAGGATGGTGCAGATGTTGTCGGCGCGCGGGGGCTGCGATGCGGCGCAGCCGGTGAGCCACGTGACGGTGATCAGCAGCAGCGGCAACACCAGCAGGCGCCGCATCACTCCTCCGCGGGCCCGCCGCTCCGGGTGCGGGCCTCCAGCCGCTGGATCAGGCCCTCGACTCCGTCACGCCGGATGGCGCTGCCGTACTCCTGGCGGTAATTGGTGACGAAACTGATGTTCTCCACCACCACGTCGTAGGCTTTCCAGGAATCATCGCCGGTGCGGATCAGCCGGTAGTACACCGGCAGCGACTGGTCGCGGAACTGCAGACGGGTCTGCACGGTGACGCGGCCGCGGTCGTCGGGCTCCGTGACCCGGTCCACCCGCAGGATGTCGTTCTGCCCTTCCACCATGGCCAGGGCGTCGTCGA
>SKYZ01000221.1 GCA_007127625.1 Aquisalimonas sp.
CGCAGCAGCTTCGCCACCCGCTTGTAGGTTTCCGGCTCCAGGTAGCGGAAACAGAGATCCTCCATCTCCCACTTCACCTGCCAGATCCCCAGGCGGTGGGCCAGTGGGGCGTAGATGTCGGTGGTCTCGTGGGCGACGCGCCGCTGCTCCTCCTCCGGGTGGGCCCGCAGAGTGCGCAGATCGTGCAGCCGTTCGGCCAGCTTGATGAACACCACGCGGATGTCCTGGGCCATGGCCAGCAACATCTTGCGCAGGGCCTCCGTGCGATTGTTATCCGCCTCCTCGCTGCCCTGGCCGGAAGGGGCGTGCAGTTCGCTGATGACGTCCATGCGCCCCACCCCGTCAACCAGCGTGGCAACATCGTGACCGGCCTTGCGGCCGATTGAGGGCCAGCGCGAGCCGCATACGTGTGGCGCATCGTGGAGCATGCCGGCGGCGATGGCCTGGGCGTCGAGTTTCAGGCCGGCCAGGATGCTGGCCACCGCCAGGCCGTGCTCGAAATAGCTCTCCCCGGAGTAGCGCATGCTGTCGCCATACGCCTCGCACGCCGTCTCCCAGACACTGGTGAGCAGCTGGCGTTCATCGGCGCCGGCATCCGGCAGGACCCGATCCATCCAGGCATCGGGTGCCGGGGTGCCGTGGGCAAACAGATCGCTGATGTCGTCGGTTACGCTGACCATGATCCCGTCATTGATGAGGGCAGTCCGGCCCGGTTTCCAGAATGGCGCGCATTGTACGTCATCGTTGCCCGCGGGGTGATGATCCTGACAACCGGATCGCGCACAGCCCCTTGATCTCCGTCAACTACCCGGGACGAAACCCTGCGCTACGCTGCCTGCCCAGGGAGACGCTGAGCAATTCCCGCGTTCCTCTGCGGGAACGGCGTTTCGCCGACTCAAGCGACGGACCGAAGAGGAAGTAGTAGGTCCATCCGCCATGCACAGGGGCTGCCGATGATGGAGTGGGGGTTCGGTTATCCTACCGCGGTCCTGGGCGGAGCGATCTCGTTCCTTTCGCCGTGCATCCTGCCGCTGGTGCCAGGTTATGTCGCGTTCATGGCCGGCGACTCCGCTGCGGCGACGCGGGCCGGCATGGCGTCTTTGCGCCGCCGCCTGATCACCTCCCTGGCATTCGTCCTTGGTTTCTCGCTGGTTTTCGTGGGCATGGGTGCCGGTGCAACGCTCCTGGGGCAGGTGCTGCTCGCCTACCGCAACGAGGCAGCTCTCATCGGGGGCGGCTTGGTGGTGGTGTTCGGGCTTTTCATGAGCGGGCTGATCCAGCCCCGCTGGTTGTTGGGGGATTACCGGGCAGTCAACTGGGTACATGGCGGTAGCGGCAGACCGGGAGCGGCCGGGCTGCTCGGTGTTGCCTTCGCCTTTGGCTGGACCCCTTGCATAGGCCCGATTCTGGGCGCAGTCCTCACCGTCACGGCGGCCAGCGGCGGTGATATCAATGGTGTGGGACTGCTGGCCGCTTACTCCCTGGGGCTGGGCGTGCCTTTCGTCATGGCCGCTCTGTTTACGGACCGGTTCGTGAACTCCATGTCCGGGTTCCGCAATTACGGGCGCGTGCTCCATCGGGTTGCCGGCGTGATCATGATTGTCCTGGGGCTGGCGATGATGACCGGGATGATGACCCGGTTCTCCTTCTGGTTGCTGGAAGTGTTCCCCGCTCTGGGTGCCATCGGCTAGGGCAACACAGACCTCCCTTGATTTAACTGGTATTGCATACAGCACTTGAACTGTATAAATTACCAGTAACCAGGGAGGCAGACCCATGCACAAGCTTACCGCCCGACAACAGGAAATCCTCGAGCTCATCCGGAACTTCATCGCGGAGTCCGGCTTTCCGCCCACACGGGCGGACATCACCAGGGCCCTCGGTTTCCGTTCCCCCAACGCCGCCGAGAGCCATCTCCGCGCGCTGGAAAAAAAGGGCGTCATCAGTCTGCGTGCCGGCTCGTCCCGTGGCATCCGGCTGCTGGACGACAGCGGAGAGGAGCAGGATCCGGGCCTGCCCGTGATCGGTCAGGTCGCCGCCGGCAGCCCGGTATTCGCCCAGGAACACGTACGCGAACGCTGCCGCATCGATCCGGGCATGTTCCGCCCGCGGGCCGACTACCTTCTCGCCGTGCAAGGCATGAGCATGCGCGACGCCGGCATCCTGGAGGACGACCTGCTGGCCGTGCACCGCACCAGCGAGGCGCGCAACGGCCAGATCGTCGTGGCCCGACTGCAGGACGAGGTGACAGTCAAGCGCTTCCAGCGCGATGGCCACCATGTCCGGCTGCTCCCGGAGAACCCGGACTACACCCCCATCGACGTCGATTTGCGGACGGAACCGCTGGTCATTGAAGGACTCGGAGTCGGCCTCATTCGCAATGGCGAGGCTCTCTGACGGGACTGCATCAGTCCGCCAGGGCCCTGCGATAACAACCGAGAGCGAGGGCGACATGAACAACGCACTGGATGACTTGCTGCGCGAACCGCGCATCTGGCGCGCCGGCGAGACCAGCTCCCGCCAGGGTTGCCTGCCCAGCGGCTACGCCGAACTGGACGCCGCCCTGCCGGAAGGTGGCTGGTCCATGGGCGCGCTGACGGAAATCCTGCACGCAAGCCCCGGCATCGGCGAACTGCGCCTGGTCATGCCGGCTCTGGCCCGGCTCAGCCGCGCCGGCCGCTGGATTGCTTTGGTGGCACCGCCACACATTCCCTACGCCCCGGCCCTCGCAGCTCAGGGCGTGGATCTCTCGCGCATCCTGCTGATTCACCCGCGCGCCGGCAGCGACACCCTCTGGGCCCTGGAGCAGGCCATGCGCTCCGGCAGCTGCGCCGCTGTCCTGGCCTGGCCGCGCCAGGCGGACGAAAAGCAGCTCCGCCGCCTGCAGCTCGCCGCCGAGGCCGGCAACTGCTGGGGGCTGCTCTTTCGCTCCGAGCAGGCCCGGCAGGAGCGCTCCCCCGCCGCCCTCCGGGTGGTCATGCACAGTCACGGCGACAGTGATACCCGGCTGGATCTCGTCAAGGTTCGCGGTGGACAGCCACATCATGGCCTGAAACTGGACCTCAACAACCCGCGCACCCGCTCGCTGCCGGTACCGGAGCAACGGGTAAGCACTACCACCAGTTCCGGCACGGCACGTGATCAGCACCGCCCCTCACAGCAACCGCGCCAGCTCCCGCTCCAGACGGAGCCGGTTCGTCCCCAGATGCGACTGCCCCTGGAAATGCCCCGGGGCCGGCGTCCGCAACCGGTGCATCCCCTGCACTGAACACCCACCGGGCTACCCGCACGCCGGTGGCCCGGTGCCGTGACGGCCCACCATCTGCAACCCGCGGGAGGCACCTCTGATGCTGTGGCTCGCCCTGTATCTGCCACAGCTTCCCCTGGAAGCCCTGGGCCTCGACAGTAACGGCGATACCACAGTGGCCGTCACCGAAAACCAGATCATCATCTGTTGCAACCAGGCTGCCCGCAGCAGCGGCGTGCAGCCTGGTCAGAGCCCCACCGAAGCCCGCACCCTGGCACCGACCCTGCAATTGCTGGAGCGCCAGCACCAGGCCGAGACGCGGGCGCTACACCACCTGGCGGACTGGGCCTATCAGTTCAGCAGCCATGTCAGCCCGCGCCAACCGGAAGGGCTGCTACTGGAGATCGGGGCCAGTACGCGCCTGTTCGGCGGCCTGGAGCCGCTGGTCCACCACCTCGTCGCCGCGTTCGATGCGCTGGGCCATGCCCACTGCCACGGCATTGCGCCCACGCCCACCGCCGCCTGGCTGTTCGCGCTGGCCAGCGAGCCGGACCCGGTGGTCGACCCTGGCGCCCTGGCCGCGAGGCTGCAGCACCTGCCCTGTCGTGTTCTGGATCTGTCGCCCCGCCAGCAGCAGGCCCTGGCGGGGCTGGGCGTGCACTCCCTGGGTGACTGCCTGCGGCTGCCCCGACGGGATCTGGCACGCAGGTTCGGTCGTGGCTTGTTGCTGCAGCTGGAACATGCCCTCGGCGAGCGCCCGGAACCACGCCCGGCACATCGTCCATCCCGCCGTTTCCACCGTCATCTGGACCTGCCTGCCGAGGCCCACGACACCGCCTCGCTGGGATTCGCGCTGCAGCGCCTGCTGCGGGAACTGGCGGGCCTGCTGAGGGGACTGGAAGGCGGCGTACAGCATCTGCACCTGGCGTTGCACCACCTGCACCGGAATGCCAGCCGCATGGACATCGGCCTGCTCCGGCCCAGTCGCGATTCGGAGCACCTGCTCTCGATATGCCAGCACCGCCTGGAACGCGAACACCTGGCTGCCCCGGTCATTGCTCTGTGCCTGCGGGCGGACCGGATCCGGTCACTGCCCCCGCAGGATGCCTCTCTGCTGGCCGAGCCGGACCAGCCGGACCCTGACCAGCAGCAGCTCAGTGAACGCCTCGGTGCGCGCCTGGGCGAGCATGCGGTCACCGGCCTTGCCAGCGCGGCGGATCACCGGCCAGAACATGCCTGGCACCACGACACCAGCCCCGCCGAGGAGCAACCGCCGCCCCCCGGCGAACGCCCCCTGTGGCTGCTGTCGACCCCTTTGCCCCTGGACAGCCCCCGGGGGCATCCCTGTTGGCACGGCCCCCTGAGCCTGGAGTGCGGCCCCGAGCGCATCGAGGGCGGATGGTGGGACGGCGCGGATATCAGCCGCGACTACTACCAGGCGCGCAATCCCCGAGGCAGCCGGGTGTGGATCTTCCGGGAACGGCGGGAGCAGCGCTGGTTCCTGCATGGTTTCTTCGGTTAAGGAAACACTGAACCATTCCCGCGTGCCGATTTGACACACTTCTCCCGTCCACCTAGGTTCAAAGGTAAAGCCAGACAACGATGGAGGGCTCCGCCATGCGCCACATGCTTCTTTCCCTGTGCACCGGTTTCGCGCTGTTCGCCTTCGCCACCGCCAGCCATGCCGAGCGGCTGACCATCGCCATCCCGTCCGGGTTCGTGCCGTTCATGTTCGAGGAGGACGGCGAGTGGACCGGCTTCGAGATCGAGCTCTGGGAGGCCATCGCCGAGGAGAACGACTGGGAGTACGAATATGACACCATGAACTTCTCCGGGATCATCTCTGCGCTGCAGACCGGCCGGGTAGACGGCGCCATCGCCGCCATCACCATCACCTCGGACCGGGAAGAGACCATGGACTTCTCCCATGCCTACTACGACAGCGGGCTGATGCTCATGGTCCGTGCCGACAACGACGAAATTCAGGGCATCGACGACCTGGACGGCAAGACCCTGGCTGTCACCACCGGCACCACCAGCGACGATTACGCCGAGGAAAACCTGCCGGATACGGAACTCACGCGCTTCCCGCGGGCCGAGCAGGCGTATCTGGAAGTCCGCTCCGGCCGCGTGGACGCCGCCCTGCACGACACCCCCAACGTGCTCTACTACATCGACACCGCCGGTGACGGTGACGTCAAGGCCGTGGGCGAGAACCTGGAGGCGCAGTCCTACGCCATGGCCTTCCCGCGCGACAGCGAGCTGCGCAACGACTTCAACATCAGCCTCCTTGGCATGATGGAAGACGGCCGTTACGCCGAACTCTACGAGCGCTGGTTCGGCGAGGCGCCCAGCCCACGCTGATCCCCTTCCCCCCGCCGCCGGATTCCGGCGGCGGGTTGCCCTGATCCCGTTCTGCCAGGGAGGACTCCCCATGGATTTCCGCTGGGATGTGGTCTGGAACGCCATGCCGCAGATGGTGCAGGGTGCCCAGATGACCGCCCAGATCACCCTGATCGGTATCGGTGGCGGCATGGTCATTGGCACCCTGTGCGGCCTGATCCTCGCCTTCCGCCTGCCGGTGATCCACTGGCTGGTGTTCGCCTACGTATCGGTGATCCGCGGCACGCCCATCGTGGTCCAGGCGATGTTCATCTATTTCGCCCTGCCCATCGCCATGGACATCACCCTGTCGGGGTTCGCCGCTGCGTCACTGTGTCTGGCGCTGAACGCTGGTGCCTACATCACCGAAATCGTGCGTGGGGCGGTGCTCTCCATCGACAAGGGGCTGACCGACGCAGGCCTGGCCCTGGGGATGTCGTATCCGCAGGTGCTGATGACCGTGGTGGGGCCGCTGGCCTTCCGGCGCACCATCCCGCCGCTGGGCAACCAGTTCATCATCAGTCTCAAGGACTCGGCGCTGTTCCTGGTCATCGGGGTCGCCGAGCTGGCCCAGCGCGGTGAACAGCTCACGGCACAGACCGGAAGGGCCCTGGAGATCTGGACTGCGGTGGCGGTGTTCTATCTGGTGATGACATTTACGCTGGCCATGATCATGCGCCTGATCGAACGGAGGATGACCATCCTGTGAGCCTGATCGTCTGCGAACAGCTGACCAAGCACTTCGGCAACACGCTGGTGCTCCAGGACATCGACCTCACTGTGAAGGCCGGGGAGGTGGTGGTGATCGTCGGGCCCTCCGGCTCCGGCAAGTCGACCCTGTTGCGCTGTATCAACGTGCTGGAGCCCCTTACCGGCGGCACCCTGGAAGTGGACGGCAAGCGCCTGGGCGCCCGCGGCACCAGTGCCCGCGCCATCCGCCGTGAAACGGGCATGGTGTTCCAGCAGTTCAACCTGTTCCCGCACATGACAGCCCGCGAGAACGTCATCGAGGCCCCGGTGCACGTACTCGGCAAGCCGAAGAAGGAAGCCATCGAGCAGGCCCACGCCCTGCTCGAGCGCGTGGGCCTCACCGCCCGCGCCGACGCCTACCCGGCCCAGATGTCCGGCGGCCAGCAACA
>SKYZ01000041.1 GCA_007127625.1 Aquisalimonas sp.
CTCCGAGTAAACAATTATTGGAATGCGCGCGGACCGCAGACGAGCACGGGATTGTAATGACCCGGACCGCTGCCCCGCAACATGTCACCGCTACACTGCCTTCAGTGGGGCGGTGAGGCCCTCCTTTTCGTACAGCCGATCCAGATCACGGCGGCGCAGCTCCACCTCCAGCACCAGTTCGCCGGACTCGGTCCAGTCCTCGCCGAGCACTTCGCCCAGATCGAAGAACCGCGACCGCAGCCGGCCCTGCGCAGGATCCAGACAGATGCGACCACGCACCCGCTCCGCTGCCACGCTGTCGGCGATGGCCGCCAGCAGCAGATCCATGCCGCGACCGTCCTGAGCAGAGACCCAGACATCGGTGATACCGGTTTCCGGATCCACGGACACACCTGGCTCCCGCGACGTCCGGTCTACCTTGTTGTAGACCCGGATGCGCGGAATCTCAGCAGCGCCAATGGACTCCAGCACCGATTCCACCTCGGTAATGCTGGCTTCGCGATTGTCCTCGCCGGCGTCGATGACATGCAGCAGCAGCTGCGACTCCGTTGCCTCCTCCAGGGTGGACCGGAACGCCGCTACAAGCTGGTGAGGCAGCTCGCGGATGAAACCCACAGTGTCGGCAAGAATCACCGTGTCGCCACTGGCGACGTGCACGCGGCGCAGGGTGGTATCCAGGGTCGCGAACAGCCGGTCGTCGGCATACACACTGGCCTCGGTGAGCCGGTTGAACAGCGTCGACTTGCCGGCGTTGGTATAGCCCACCAACGAGACCGTCGGCACTTCCTGCTTGCGCCGGGCCTGGCGCCCCTGCTCGCGCTGCTGGCGCACTCTCGCCAGCCGCTTCTCCAGCTGCTTGATGCGCACGCCCAGCATGCGCCGGTCCATCTCCAGCTGGGTTTCACCCGGGCCGCGTTGTCCGATGCCACCCTTCTGCCGCTCCAGGTGGGACCAGCCACGCACCAGGCGCGTCGCCATGTGGCGGAGCTGCGCCAGCTCGACCTGGAGCTTGCCTTCGTGGGTCCGCGCCCGCTGCGCGAAGATGTCCAGGATCAGTCCGGTCCGGTCCAGCACACGGCAGCGCAGTTGCTGCTCCAGGTTGCGTTCCTGGCTGGGGGAAAGGGCGTGATTGACCAGCACCAGGTCGGCATCACCGGCAGCAACCAGCGCGGCCAGCTCTTCAACCTTGCCGCTGCCGATGTAGTAACGCGGATCCGGACTGGTGCGGCGACTGACAAAACTGTCAATCACTTCGGCCCCGGCGGATTCTGCCAGCGCATGCAACTCGTCCAGGGCATCGGCGACGCCGCTGCCTCCCGTGTCCAGGTGCACCAGCAGGGCCCGCTCGCCCCCCTCGGGCCGATCAAACAGACTCAGCTCGGAGGTCGCCGCTCCCGGTAATTCACGCGTTACCAAGTTCCTGACCACCTCGCTCCTGTTCCGCCGGCGCCAGCTTGACGTTGCGGGCGGGTACGATCGTGGAGATCGCGTGCTTGTAGACCATTTGATTGACAGTATTCCGCAGCAGAATCACGAACTGGTCAAAGGACTCGATCTGCCCCTGCAGCTTGATGCCGTTGACCAGGTAGATCGAAACCGGAATCCGTTCCTTGCGCAGCGCATTGAGAAAAGGCTCTTGCAGCGACTGTCCCTTGGACATTGTTAGACCCCTTAAAATTCCTGATGAACTTGTTCTTATGGCAGACTCGCAGGCACGCTCTCTCCATCGAGCATCCACGCAACGCCCGCCGACATTCTAGCACAGCAACCCGGCCTCGCCCCGCACCCGGACGGGTGATAGCCTCGTGGACCAGCCGTGCCTCAGGCCCCGTGAAACCAGTTGGCGATGGCACCGGGCGCGTCGTCCCGTTCCGGATCCAGCCACGTGGCGTCCGTTTCCCGCCGCAGCCACGTCATCTGCCGCTTCGCGAACTGCCGCGTAGCAATGATGCCTCGCTCCAACAGCGCATCACGCCCGAACTCGCCGTCCAGGTACTGCCAGACCTGCCTATAACCGACAGCGCGAATGGACGGGTGGTTCAACCCGAGATCACCGCGCCCGCGCAACGCCTCCACCTCGGCGATGAACCCCTCCGCGAGCATGCCTTCGAAGCGTCCGGCGATGCGCCGGTTGAGCTCCGCGCGGTCGCCGGGAGCCAGCACCCATTTCACCAGCCGGAACCGGGACGCAGGCAGTTCCCGTTCCCTCTGCAGAGCGCTCAACGGCCGGCCGCTGATGCGGTAGACCTCCAGCGCCCGCTGAATGCGTTGGGCGTCGTTGTGATGAATGCGCGCCGCACTGTCGGGATCGATGCGCTGCAGTTGCCGGTGAAGGGCTTCCCAGCCATCCTGGCGCGCCTCGTCTTCGATGGCTCGCCGCAGCGTGTCATCGGCATCGGGCAGGTCTGCCAGGCCATGTTCCAGGGCGCGGAAGTAGAGCATGGTGCCGCCGACCAGCAGGGGCCACTCGCCGGCGGCCAGCGCGGCCTCGATCTCGCGTACGGCGTCATTGCAGAAACGCGCGGCCGAATACGCTTCGGCGGGGTCGAGGATGTCCACCAGACGGTGGGGGGCCCGCGCCAGGGTCCCGGCATCCGGCTTGGCGGTACCGATGTCCATGCCACGGTAGACCTGGGCCGAGTCCACGCTGATGATGCGCACCGGAAAGCGCTCGGCCAGGGCGACGGCGATTCCGGTCTTGCCGGAGGCGGTGGGCCCCATGATGCAGGGAATGGCCATGTCGGTCATGGTCACTGCCCACGCATGAACAGACGGTCCAGCGCGGCCATGCCAAGACGCGTCCACGTCGGGCGACCGTGGTTGCACTGCCCGCTGTTCGGCGTCTGCTCCATGTCCCGCAGCAGGGCGTTCATTTCCGCGGTGGTCAGTGAGCGGTTGGCCCGCACGGAACCGTGGCAGGCCATGGTGCCAAGCACCTGGTTGAGCCGCTCCCGCAACCGCTCGCCGTCACCGCCGAGGGCACGCAGATCGGCGAGCACGTCGGCCACCAGGCGACCTACATCGGCATGCCGCAGCAGGCCGGGCACCTGGCGCACCAGCACCGAGTCCGGGCCATTACGATCCACCTCGAACCCGAGCTGCCGGAACGTCTCCTGGTGTGACTCCGCCAGCTCCGCCTCTGCGGGAGTCACCGCTACCGGCACCGGCATCAGCAACGGCTGCGAGGCGATTCCCTGGGTCGCCAGCGCCTCCTTCATGCGCTCGTAGACGATGCGCTCGTGGGCAGCATGCATGTCCACCAGTACGACGCCATCGGCGGTCTCGGCGAGGATGAACACACCGTGGATCTGGGCAAGGGCGTAACCCAGCGGCGGGATCTCCCGATCCGCCGTCACGGAGGCGGTCTCCTGCGTCGCCCCCGCCGGCTGATCCGTTGTCGGAGTCGACTCCCCGTACAGCGCCTGAGCCTCCCGCAGACCGAAGCCGAAACCACTCTGTTGCGGCTCGCGGGCAGATGCCGATGCGCCCCCTTCTGCAACGGCGGACTCGGACACCCTGGATGGCGTCGCGGAGGTCTCCGGCGCCGGGGCGACCGGGATGTCCGCTGCATCGGGCCGGACCGACCCGAGCACGTCCCGCAGGCTGCGCGCCAGGAAATCATGGATCAGCCGGCCGTCACGGAAGCGGACCTCATGCTTGGCCGGATGCACGTTCACGTCCACCTGTCCCGGATCCACCTCCAGATACAGCACATAGGCGGGATAGCGGTCCTTGAACAGGACATCATGGTAGGCGCGGCGAATGGCGTGGGCGGCGGTGCGATCACGGACGTGGCGGCCGTTGACAAACAGGTACTGGAGATCCGCCGTGCCGCGAGAGAAGGTGGGCAAGCCCACCCAGCCCCGCAGGCTCAGGCCGGCGGCTTCCACACCCACCCGCAGCGCCTGCTCCACGAACCCGGCACCCAGCAGGCGCGCCAGGCGCTCCTCGCGGGCGGCATCATCGACAGCAGGCGCCACCTGCAGCCCAGTGCGGTCGTTATGGCGCAGACGTACGCCGATATCGAAGCGTGCCAGTGCGATGCGCCGGACCTGCTCCTGGATGTGGCCGAACTCCGTACGCTCGGCCTTGAGGAACTTGCGCCGCCCCGGGGTGTTGAAGAACAGATCGCGCACCTCGACGGTGGTTCCCTGGGGATGGGCCGCAGGCGCAGGCTCGCCGGGGGTGGCACTGTCGCCGGCATCCACCCGCCAGGCAAGCTCTTCGCCGTCCGCCCGCGACGTGAGCGTCAGCCGCGACACCGACGCGATGCTGGGCAGGGCCTCACCGCGGAAACCGAGGCTGGCCACCCGCTCCAGCTCCTGCAGCGACGCTACCTTGCTGGTGGCATGGCGGTTCAGGGCCAGGGCGAGTTGTTCACGGGCAATGCCGGCGCCATTGTCGCGCACCCGGATCAGACGCTTGCCGCCGGCCTCCAGATCCACCTCCACGCGGTCGGCGCCGGCATCGATGCTGTTCTCCACCAGTTCCTTGACCACGGAGGCAGGCCGTTCCACCACCTCGCCGGCGGCGATCTGGTTGATGAGCTGCTCCGGAAGCGGCTGGATGGGGCGCGTTGCGGCCATGAGCAATGGGATCCCGCTGGTGCAGAAACGGGCATTATGGCGCAGCGACTTGCGGCACGGCCAGTGCCGTACCGAAGGCAACCGACATGACGGGGGTTAGCGGGGAATCTTGAGGGTAGAGCCCACGCTGATGCGATCACCGCTTAGGTCGTTGGCTGACCGCAGATCGGAGACGCTGACCTGGTGATCCCGGGCAATGCCGCTCAGGGTGTCACCGCGCTGGACTTCGTACTCCCTGGCCGAAGCAACCTGGGAGCCGGACGGGCGGTGCCGTTCGGCATAACTGGTCACACCCCGGGCAATGGCTCGCGCGAGGTCCCACTGGTGATCCGCCTGGCGCAGCCGACGCTCCTCCTCCGGATTGGAGATGAAAGCCAGTTCCACCAGCACCGAGGGCATATCCAGGGATTTCAGCACCACGAAACCGGCCCGCTCCACGTCACGGCGGTGAACCGGGCCCACGCCGGCAAGCTCCTGGAGCACTTCGGCGGCCAGCCCGACGCTCGCCTCCAGGGTCGCACCCCGGGAGAGATCCACCAGCACTGAACGGGTGAGATCATCCTTGTCGGACAATGACACATCGCCGAGCAGGTCAGCGGTATTCTCCCGCTGCGCCAGCATGCTCGCCGCCTGGGAGGAAGCGCCCGTCTGCGAAAGGGTATACACCGACGATCCGCGAGGGCCGCCGCTTTCCACGGCGTCCGCATGCAGGGAGACGAAAATGTCGGCGCGACTGGAACGGGCCTTCTCACGGCGCTCGGACAAGGGGACAAAAGTGTCCGAGTCACGGATCATCAGCGGCTTGATGCCGGGGGCCTCGTCGAGCAGGTGCCGCAATTTGCGCCCCACCTCGAGCACCACTTCCTTCTCGGTGAGCCCGGTGGGCCCGATGGCGCCGGGGTCGCGCCCGCCGTGCCCAGGATCGATGGCCACGACGAAATCGCGCTGCCCACTGTCACGCGCGGTACGCACCGGTTCATCCCGCTGTTCGCTCGGGCTCAGATCCACCACCAGGCGGTGGCCGTACTGATCGTTGGGCCGCACCAGGAAAGACTGGACCCGGGCGGCCTGCTGAAGGTCCAGCACTACGCGCAGATCGGTCTCGCCCCGCGGCGCCGCGCGGAGATTCTCCACAAGGCCGGCACTGGCTGAAGCCGGGTCACCATCCAGGGCGGCACCGCTGAGGTCGATGACCACCCGATGCGGGTCCTGCAGGGTGAACACCCTGTGTTCCGCTTCACCGGAGAGATCGAATACCACGCGGGTGCGCTCGTCGCTGGTGGACGTACGGACCTTCTCCACGTGCACCTGGCCCGCCACCAGGGTACCGGAGATCAGCATCAGCAGTATGGAGAGGAGCACGCGCGCCATGGAGCACAAGCCTGGTATCGGGCCACTACCGGGAACGATAGACCGGCCGCCCCCTGCATTGCAAGCACAACATCAAGGAAAGCGCTTATCTTATTGATATGGAAATCTAATCACTCAGCCGCTAAAACCAAGAAGACTGGCGGCCAGTGGCTCGCCGGTGCTGTCATGACCAACCACCCGCGCGGCACGACCGCTGCCGTGGTCGGACAGGACCACCTCCAGCCCGGACGGCGGCATGACGCCGGCACCCCGGTCCGGCCACTCCACCAGCACCAGCACACCGTCTTCGAGTTCGTCGCGCACCCCCAGAAAATCCAGTTCTCCGGGATCCGCCAGGCGGTAGAGATCCAGATGCAGGACCCTGCGGTCGCCGACGTCGTAGGGCTCCATCAGGGTGTAGGTAGGGCTGCGCACCGGGCCGGTGTGGCCCGCCGCCCGCAGCAGCCCCCGCACCAGGGTGGTCTTTCCCGCTCCCAGATCCCCCTGCAGGGCGACCACACAAAGGCGGCCATCCCAGGCGCGCCACAGGTCAGCTCCCAGCGCCTCGGTGGCATCGGCATCCGGCAGGGCCAGCGTGTGTGGCGGTAACACGGGTTGATCGGGAAAGCTGCTCATGGCACCGGATTCAACAACGGTCGCAGCTCCGCAAGCAGGTCGGTGGCCAGCATGCCCCGTTCGCCGCGGACCGCGGCGCGGTCGCCGGCGGCGCCGTGGAGACAGCACCCTGCCAGAGCGCCCTGCTCCGGAGTCATGCCCTGCGCCACCAGGCCGCCGATGATCCCCGACAG
>SKYZ01000492.1 GCA_007127625.1 Aquisalimonas sp.
ACGAAATGATCGGCCGTGTACCGCTCGCCATCCACCTCGATGGTTCCGGCATCCAGGAACCGGGCATGGCCCTGAATGTGGGTGACACCGTCCTTGTCCAGATTGCGGGCGTAGATGCCATTGAGGCGTTCGATGTAGGCGGCCCGGCGGCTGACCAGCGTTCCCCAGTCCAGGCCACCATAGTGCACCTCCATGCCGAAATCCGGCGCCCGATGCACCGCCTCCAGAGTATGGGCCGCGTTCCACATGACCTTCTTGGGCACGCAGCCCACGTTGACGCAGGTGCCGCCCAGCGCCGATTCTTCCACCACCGCTGCACGTGCTCCATGGGATGCGGCGCGACGAGCAGCCGCGAGGCCGCCACTGCCACCACCGATGGCGATGCAATCGAAATGCGTACTCATGTTGCAGTCCTCAGCCCTGTACCAGAACGCTGCAACCATAGCATGCCGCCGCAAGCGCCAGCTCTACGTACATGCCCTCACACACGAGCGCTCTCCCGGTTCATAATGGGGCGCTGTAATCACACCGACGTTGGAGCACGAGGACCCAGATGACGAATCCACTGCTGGACGGCACCGACCTGCCCCGCTTCTCCGCCATCCGGCCCGAGCATGTGGAGCCGGCCATCGACACCCTCCTGGCGGACAATCGGGCGCGCCTGGACGCGCTGCTGGCACAGGATCAGCCCTTCACCTGGGACTCCCTGGTCCGACCGCTGGAGGCCATGGACGACCGGCTCAGCCAGGCGTGGTCACCGGTGAGCCACCTGAACGCCGTGGCCAACTCCGACGAACTACGGGCCGCGTACAACGCGTGCCTGCCCAAGCTCACCGAATACACCACAGAGATGGGGCAGAACGAGGCCCTGTTCCAGGCGTTCCAGGCCGTGGCCGATCGGGACGACTTCGCGGCGCTCCCCGCCGATCGTCGCCGCGCCGTGGAACACGCCCTGCGCGACTTCCGCCTGGCAGGGGTGGATCTCCCCGAGGAGAAGAAGGCCCGCTACCGGGAGATCGCCAACCGCCTCTCGGAACTGGGCTCGAAGTTCCAGGAGAATGTACTGGACGCCACCAATGCCTGGCACAAGCACCTGGACGACGCCGGGCGCCTCCAGGGCCTACCCGAGTCCAACCTGGCGATGCTCCAGCAGGCTGCCGAACAGGCCGGCGAGAGCGGCTACCGCATCGGTCTGGACTTCCCCAGCGTCTTCGCCGTTCTCACCCATTGCCGCGACCGGGACCTGCGCCGGGAGGTCTACGAGGCCTTCGGCACCCGCGCCTCCGACCAGGGGCCGCACGCCGGCCAGTGGGACAACACGGCCCTCATGGACGAAATCCTCGCCCTGCGCCACGAAAAGGCGCAACTGCTCGGCTATGACAACTACGCCGAGCTGTCCCTGGCCACCAAGATGGCGGACAGCCCCCAGGCGGTCATGGACTTCCTCACCGACCTGGCCCGGCGCGCCAAACCGGTGGCGGAGCGCGAATTCGAGGAACTCCGGACCTTCGCCCGGGAAGAGTTGGGCCTGGATGACCTTCAGCCCTGGGACGTAACCTTCGCGTCCGAACGGCTGCGCCAGAGCCGCTACGCCATCTCCCAGGAAGATCTGCGCCCCTACTTCCCGGCGCAGCGGGTGATCGACGGCCTGTTCCAGGTGGTGGAGCGCCTCTACGGCGTGGAGATCCGCGAGAACACCAAGGCCGTGGAAACCTGGCACCAGGACGTGCAGTTCTTCGAGATCCGGGACCCGGACGGCACCCTGCGCGGGCGCTTCTTCACCGACCTCTACGCCCGCAACGACAAGCGCAGCGGCGCCTGGATGGCCGAATGCAAGGTGCGCCGCGACACCGGCGACGGTGTGCAGACCCCGGTGGCCTTCCTCACCTGCAACTTCGCGCCACCGGTGGGCGACCAGCCGGCACTGCTGACCCACACCGAAGTGGAGACCCTGTTCCACGAATTCGGCCACGGGCTCCACCACATGCTCACCCGCGTCGGCGCCGCCTCCGTGGCCGGCATCCACGGCGTCCCCTGGGACGCGGTGGAGCTGCCCAGCCAGTTCATGGAGAACTGGTGCTGGGAGCGCGAGGCCCTGGACCTGTTCGCCGCCCACGTGGACACCGGCGAGTCCATCCCCGAGGATCTGTTCCAGCGCATGCAGGCGGCGAAGAACTTCCAGTCCGCCATGGCCATGATGCGCCAGCTGGAGTTCTCCCTGTTCGACTTCAAGCTGCACCTGGAGCATGATCCGTCCCGCGGCGCCCGCGTACTGGAAACCCTGGAAGAGGCCCGGGACATGGCCGCCGTGGTCCGCCCGCCGGAATGGCACCGCTTCCCGCACGGCTTCATGCATATCTTCGCGGGCGGCTACGCGGCCGGCTACTACAGCTACAAATGGGCCGAAGTGCTCTCCGCCGACGCCTACTCGCGCTTCGAGGAAGAAGGCGTCTTCAGTCAGGAAGCGGGGCACGACTTCCTGGTGCACATTCTGGAGAAGGGCGGCTCGGAGGACCTGATGGACCTCTACAAGGCGTTCCGCGGCCGCGAGCCGAGTGTGGATGCGCTGCTGCGGCATAGCGGGCTGGCGGCCTGACGGTGGACCTGAAGGTCCACCCTACGTGTGGCTAGAGCACCCGGAGGCGGGCAAGCAGCACACGTAGGGTGCATCTTGATGCACCGCAAGCGCCCCGGACAGAAAGCACAACCCGAAGGAGATCAAACAATGGCCGAGTACCCCACCGACCCGAACTGCATTTTCTGCAAGATCGTTTCCGGCGAAATCCCCGCCGCCATCGTCGGCCAGACCGACCACGTGGTGGCCTTCATGGACGCCTTCCCGTCCTCACGCGGTCACACCCTGGTCATCCCGAAGGCCCACTACCCCAACCTTCTGGAGATGCCCACCGACCTGCTGCAGACCTTCATTGCCAGCGTGCAGGAAGTCGCGGGAGCCATCCAGGCGGCCATCCAGCCCCATGGCATCGCCCTGACCCAGTTCAACGGCGAGGCCGCCGGCCAGACCGTGTTCCACTACCACCAGCACATCATTCCCCGCTGGGAAGGCCAGGACCGCCGCAGCCACGGCAAGGACCAGGCCGATCCGGAGGAACTCAAGGCCGTGGCCGCGGAGATCCGCGCCAAGCTGGGCTGGGAGGCCTGAATGAAGCTGGCCTCCTGGAACGTCAACTCGCTGAAGGTCCGCCTGCCCCACGTTCTGCAGTGGCTGGAGACCGAACAGCCGGATGTGGTGGGCCTGCAGGAGACCAAGCTCACCGACGACAACTTCCCGGCAACGGCCCTGCGCGAAGCGGGCTACGAGGCGGTTTACGCCGGTCAGAAGACGTATAACGGCGTCGCCGTGGTGGCCCGGCAGCCCATCAGCGAGACCGTCACCGACATCCCTGGCGTGGACGACCCCCAGCGCCGCGTCATGGCGGGCACCATCGGCGACTTGCGCTTCATCAACCTGTACGTGCCCAACGGCTCCGAAGTCGGCAGCGAGAAGTACGTCTACAAGCTGGACTGGCTGGCCCGGCTGCGGGACTGGATCGCCGACGAGATGGCGCGCCACCCGCGCCTCGCCGTGGTGGGCGATTTCAATATCGCCCCCGCCGACGCCGACGTGCACGACCCGGAGGAGTGGCGCGGCAAGATCCTGTTCAGCGAGCCGGAGCGCGCGGCGCTGAAAGCACTCACCGACCTGGGCCTGGAAGACACCTTCCGCCGCTTCCCCCAGGACGAACAGGTGTTCTCGTGGTGGGACTACCGCATGAACAACTTCAAGCGCAATCGCGGTCTGCGCATCGACCTCGTACTCGCCAGCCCCGCCCTGGCCACGCAGTGCACCGCAAGCCGGGTGGACGTGGAGCCGCGGCGCTGGGAGCGACCCTCCGATCACGCCCCGGTGATCGCCGAGTTCACCGCGACCTAGCCGCGCGACGGCCAACCCGTGGTGTGGATCTTCAGGGCCACCAACCCGGCGCCAATGGATCAACGATTCCACTGGCTAAAGACATGGTGCGCGCTGGTCGGCTTCCGTTTGCAGCCGCATGTGTATCAGCCCCATCCGGGCGCCATCCGGTCCCGCCCGCTCTTCGACCGCGAAAGGCACGAAACCGAGCCCGGAATACAGCAGCAGGCCTGCCGTGTTCTCGTTGAAGCAGGGTATCCGCACCTCATGGGCGCCGTGCCTGCTGCGAGCCAGGCCGACCATGGTTCCCACGAGATACCGCGCGACGCCCTGCCCCCTGGCGCTGGGCGCAACCACCAGGTTGCCGATACAGCACACGCCATCGTTCCAGCGATAGAAGTTGGCAAACCCGACGACGTTGCCATCCCGTTCCACGACGGTGGAGTCCACACGCTGCTCCACGGCCGCCTCAAGCTGGCGCAGGGTCAGTGGATACTGCGCCCTCGGGTGGAAGTAGAACAGCTCTGCCTCGCTCTGCGGGAACGCGCAGATCACCTCGAGGTCGCGCCATTCGGCTGGACGATGCTGAAACACCGACTCCTCCATCACTCGGCCTTACCGGACATCTCACTCCTCCACGACCGCCGAGCCGGCCGATCAGCGTTCGCTTCAACGATGCGTTTGATGTTCACGCCTTCGACTCTCATGTGCTCGCGCACGGCGTCGAGATCCTTGGCGTTTGCCCGGCGAGCCAGAGGCCCCAGCCTGAGATGGATTTCGGCGATGAACTGACACCCCTCCGATTCCCGCTCGATGCGAAAGAGCATGCGTGGCAGGAAAAACCGCATGAGCCAGAAAGTGGGTGCGAACTCGATGTGCCGGTTCGGGATAACGCGGGTGAACACCACCCGCTTCTTCAAAAGCTTCCCCCGGATGTACTCCTCGAAGTAGAAGACGTTGCCTTCCTTCACGCCTCGACCGGAAACCCATTGGAAGAGCACGTGGTCCGGGTGACACTCGAAATAGTTCGCTTCCATCTCCTCGAAGAACCGGAAGGTGGCGCCCGGTGCTGCCTGGATCATCACCGAATCTTGCAGAACCACCGTCGATCTCCTTTCGACCAACCATAAGACCATAGCGCCAGGCGGCGTCGCCCGCAAAGACTTCCAGTGGCAACCCGATGACGGTTCGGCGACACCGGTGGTTGGCCGGGGGTGTCACGATAGGGCGAACACCGTCTGAGCACGCTGGGGGATCCATCATGGCGTCGTTCTTTCTCACGTCCGGCCCGCTCCCGGAGGAAGCGCGTAACCAGCGCATCTACCAGGGCGACCTGATCGTCTTCCGGGGCTTTCGGGCCGTGGCGGATCTGGTGGATGCACTGCAGGCGATCTGCCAGCAGCATCTGGGCGCCGATCCGCAAGCGGTCCACGAACGCCTGCCGGAGGCGGCGGTCAATGACGCGGCTCAAGCGCTACGCGACGCGGTGGCCGCGGATGAGGCAGTGACCACGCTGCTGCGCACCGCGCTACAGGACGTGGGTATGGGCATCCACGACACCTACGGCGACGGGCTGGAGGTCCGCGTTCAGAGCGCCTCCAGCCGCAGCGGTGCGCGCCGGATCAGCCCGCTCGGCGCGCACCGGGATACCTGGGGGTCGAACATCATGGCGCAGACCAACTGGTGGGCCCCGGTATGGCCCACCACCCCGGAACGGACCATTGCCTTCTTTCCGGCGTATTTCGGACGCCCCGTGCCCAACAACAGTGAGGGCTGGGACTTCCGCGAGCTGCTGCGCCGCCTGAAAGCGGACGGGCCGGACACCGACTACCCGCTGTTGCCCCTCGCCACCGACCCGCCGGACCGGCGAGAGGCGATGCCGGTAAGCATCGAGCCCGGCGACCTGCTGTGCTTCTCCGGCGCTCATCTGCATGCGTCGGTGCCGAATACCACGGAGAGGACCCGGCTGTCGTTCGAGCTGCGCACGGTCAACCGGCAGGACGTGCTGGCCGGCCGGGGCGCGCCGAACGTGGACGGCACCCCCGTGCGCACGACCTACCAACTCTTCCGGGCGCTGAATAAGGGCGAACGGCTTGGAGCGCTGGAGTGAATTCCGTTCTGGCGCCCCCGAGTCCGGGTGGTTATTGATCCGACCCCACCTCAAAAAGCGTCCGGATCATCCCCGCGGGCGATCTCGACCAGCGCATTCAGGGCGTCGCTGGCGGTGAAGATGCCGTAGAACTGTCCATCATCATCCGTCACGATGACGCTGCCGACCTTCTGGTCCGACATGGCGTACGCCACTCTGTCCAACGGCGTGCTGGCGGCCACCGTGAGCGGGTCCACCGCCATAATGTCCGACGCGCACACTTGATGCTTCGCCGCCACGTCCAGCCCAAGCACGACGCGCACGTCCCGGTCACTGACCACACCGACGGCGGCACCGCCACGAAGCACGGGGAGGTGGCGAATGCCGTGCCTGTCCATCAGCGCACGCAGCTCATCGACCGTCATCGCTTCGCTGGCCGTAACGGGATCGGGCGTGGTGAACTCCTCAACCGGCATTTTCCTTGACGTCATGTTGGCCTCCGATGCTGAAGTCAGAACGTGGTGCGAATCCCCTCTCAGTCTACCAAACGGCCATCACAGGGATGCTCACCTTTCGCATACCAGTGTACCGGTTTCGACACCCTCATCACGCCACTTGCCGAACAACGGCGAACCGGCGTACACCTGTCCCTGTCGGCAACAACCACGCTGGAGGCTCGCATGTCCGCGCAGGCACCGGGTCAGGAACCGCGCCAACTCCTGGAGTACTCGGTGGTG
>SKYZ01000213.1 GCA_007127625.1 Aquisalimonas sp.
CCCTCCGGCGTGGAGTACGGGCGGCTGGTGGACATCGGCCGTTCACTGGTGGAGGAGCAGGTGCCGCGCTCGGGCCAGGCTGCCCTGATGCGTCGCTTCCTGCGGGAGGTACTGCCACGGAGAGGCCTGTTCAGCGCGCTGATTCGCGCCGGGCAGACATTCCGGCCGTTGGTGCCGGGCAGCCTGCGCGGCAAGATTCCCCCGCGCCGAGAGGCGCCGGCCTGGCCCCAGGCGCAGACGCGGCAGCGGCAGGTGCTCATGCTGGAGGGCTGCGTGCAACCGGCGCTGGAACCTTCCATCAACCCCAACACCGCGCGGCTGCTGGATGGCCTGGGCATCGAGGTGGTGCGCACGCCCGGGAGCGTGTGCTGCGGCGCCATCGATCAGCACCTGGGTCACCCGGGCAAGGCGGCTGAGCACGTGCGCGCCAACATCGACGCCTGGTGGCCCCACATCGAGGCCGGTGCCGAGGCTATCGTGGTCAACGCCAGCGGCTGCGGTGTGCAGGTGAAGGACTATGGACACATCCTGCGCGACGATCCGGACTACGCCGACAAGGCACAACGTGTGGCGGAGCTGACCGTGGACCCGGTGGAACTGCTGCTCAACGAGGAAGAGCGGCTTCGCCCTGCAGACCATGCTCCACGCAAGATCGCGTTTCAGTCGCCGTGCACGCTGCAGCACGGCCAGAAACTCGGCGGCCGCGTCGAGGCGCTGCTGCGTCGGCTCGGGTTCGAGCTGACACCGGTGCCCGACGCCCACCTGTGCTGTGGCTCGGCGGGCACCTACTCCGTGCTGCAGCCGGCCATGGCCAAGGAGCTGCGCACCAACAAGTTGAAAGCGCTGGGTACTGGCAAGCCGGACCTCATCGCCACCGCCAACATCGGCTGTCTGGCCCACTTGAACGAGGCCTCGGAGACCCCCGTGCGCCACTGGCTGGAACTGCTCGACGCGAAAGGAACCACGCAATGACTCAACGCCTGCTTCCCCTGCTCGTGGAGCCTGAACAGCTGCGCGAGATGCTGGATGATTCCCGCCTGCTCATCGTCGACCTGAGTGACGAAGGCACCTACACCCAGGGCCATATTCCTGGCGCGGTACACCTGACCTACGCCTGGCTGGTGCGCAAGACGCCGCCGGCGCTGGGCCTGCTGCCCGACGAGAAGGCACTCTCCGACGTTCTCTCGGAAATCGGCCTGACCCCGGAGCACCACGTGGTCGCCTACGACAACGAGGGGAACGGCCGCGCCGGCCGCCTGTTGTGGACCCTGGACGTCTGCGGCCACCAGCACTGGTCGCTGCTCAACGGCGGCAGCCACGCCTGGTTCAACGAAGGCCACCCGGTGGAAACCGGCGTGAATCGCCCCACACCGAGCGAGTACCGGGTCTCGCTGCCGCAACGGCCGGAGCCGCTGGCGGACAAGGAATGGATTCTGCGCCACCTGGAGGACGACACCGTCGCCATTCTCGATGCCCGTTCACCGGGTGAGTATAACGGCAGCGACGTGCGTGCCGCCCGCGGCGGCCACATTCCCGGCGCCGTGAACCTGGAGTGGACACGGGCGCTGGACCGCGAGCGCAACCTGCGCCTGCTGCCCGCGGAGATCCTGCAGGCCATGCTGGAGGAGCGCGGCATCCGCCCCGACCAGGAGGTGGTGACCCACTGCCAGACGCACCACCGTTCGTCCCTCACCTATGTGATGCTGCGCGCACTCGGTTACGAGCGGGTACGCGGCTATGCAGGTTCTTGGTCGGAATGGGGGAATGACCCCGACGTACCGGTGGAGACCGATCGATAAGTTGACCGTGAGGCGCTGTAGGGCGGATCTTTAGATCCGCCGTCTTGGGTGGCTTCGATCAGCACCGTTGGCTGGCGTGTCCTGGTAAGGGCGGATCTAAAGATCCGCCCTACGCGTGGCTACGGCAGCTGCTCGCGCACCCCGTTGTTGGAGCGGCGCAAGCCGCGACCCCCGATGAATGATCAGTGCATCAAGATGCACCCTACGCGGGGGCCAGCCGAATCAGTTCGCCGGCAGGCTGAGAAATCGGTCGCGGTAGAAACGCAGTTCGCGGATGGACTCCTTGACGTCGTCCATGGCCAGATGGGCGCCGGATTTCTTGAATTCCTTGGCAAGGTCCGGGTTCCAGCGCTTCGCCAGTTCCTTGAGTGTACTCACGTCCAGGTGGCGGTAGTGGAAGTAGCTCTCCAGCCGCGGCATGCTCCGGTGCAGGAAACGGCGATCCTGGCAAATGCTGTTGCCGCACATCGGTGATTTCCCGGCGGGAACCCACTGCTCCAGGAACGCCAGGGTCTCCCCCTCCGCCGCCGCCTCGTCGTACTTGCTGCGCCGGACGCGATCGACCAGACCACTCTGGCCGTGCTGGCGGGTATTCCATTCATCCATGGCCTGCAGCACCTGGTCGGGCTGGTGGATGGCAATCATGGGACCTTCAGCAAGGATGGTCAGATTGCTGTCCGTGACCACGGTTGCAATCTCGATGATGCGATCGCGGTCGGTATCCAGACCGGTCATTTCCAGATCGATCCAGATGAGGTTGTCGGCACTTTGCTGCATGCGGGGTCCTTGCTGGCGCGGCTATTGTCGCCGATTCTACCAGAGGCTATGCTCCCCTGCCGTCAGCCAAGCGTATCAGGGGCATGGAGCAAGGGCGCGTCATCGTCAGTTTCAGATCCGAGTGTCTGGTCGCGACCACCACCGGTGAAATGGTCCGTTGCACCACCAGGCGCCGCACCGGGCGAGCCGTCTGCGGTGACAACGTGGACTGGAGCGGTGCCCCGGGGCAGTACGTCATCGACACCATCCATCCTCGGCGCAATACCCTGGTGCGGACGGACTATCGGGGACGGCACAAGCCCCTGGCTGCCAACCTGGATCAGTTACTGATTGTCTGCGCAGCGGAGCCGCCTCCTGACCCGCGTCTGGTGGACCGGTATCTGGTACTGGCCGCAACCATGGGACTGCGGCCGCTGCTGGCCATGAACAAGAGCGACCTGGGGGCTGCCCGCCTGCCAGCGCCCCTGGAGGAGGCAAGCCGCCAGCAGGACTGTGAGATCCATCGCATCAGCGCAAGCACCGGCGACGGCCTGGGAGCGCTCACCACTTGCCTGGCCGGCAGCACGACGCTCCTGGTGGGTCAGTCCGGGGTGGGCAAGTCCTCCCTGATCAACGCGCTGGTGCCGGATCGTCACGCCCGCACCCAGGCCATCTCGGAGGCCAGCGGCCAGGGGCGTCACACCACCACGGAAACAACACTCTACCCGTTGCCGGCGGGTGGGGAGCTGGTGGATTCGCCGGGCGTGCGTATTCTGCGGCTGGGGCATCTGTCACGCGAGGAAATCGAGAGCGGCTTCGCAGAGATTGCCCGACGGGCGGAGGACTGCGATTTCCGCGACTGCGAGCACGGCGATGAGCCGGGCTGTGCGGTGCGCTCGGCGATGGAACAGGGGCTGATTCACCCGGAACGCCTCAATGGGTTTCGCGAGCTGCTCAAGGAACGCAACTACTCGTAGGAGCGCCGTCCGGCGAAGGCGTGGGAGAGCGTGCCGCTATCCACCGTCTCCAGCTCTCCGCCCATGGGCACGCCATGGGCAATGCGGCTGCAGGTGGCGCCATGCTCGCGGGCCAGTTCCGCCACATACTGGGCCGTGGCCTCCCCCTCCACGGTGGGGCTGGTGGCCAGAATGACTTCCCGCACCTCGCCATCGCGCAGACGCGCCTCCAGCCGATCCAGGCCCAGTTCCTCCGGACCGATCCCGTCCAGTGGTGACAGGCGCCCACCCAGGACGAAATAGCGACCGCTGAAATCAGTGGCCTGATCCAGGGCAAACACGTCTGCGGGGCTTTCCACCAGGCACAGGATTGCGGGATCGCGTTGCTCGCTCTGGCAGATCGGGCAACGCTCGTCCTCCGTGGGCAGCCGGCAGTCACGGCATTCGCCCACGCGCTCCATGGCTGCACTCAGCACCTCGGCCAGGCCAGCACCGGCACGCCGGTCCCGCAGCAGCAGGTGGAATGCCATGCGCTGGGCACTCTTGGGCCCGACGCCGGGAAGACTGCGCAGGCTACTGATGAGCTGTTCGATCAGCGGCGAATAGGCCATCGAAACGAATCGCCGCGATCAGAACGGCAGCTTCATGCCCGGGGGCAGCCCCAGACCTTCGGTCATGCCCTGCATACGCTCCTGGGTGGCCTCCTGAACCTTGCGCACGGCATCGTTGAAGGCAGCCGCCACCAGGTCGGCGATCATGTCCCGGTCGTCGTCGTCGCCGAACAGGCTGGGGTCGATCTCGACCCGCTTGCATTCATGCTTGCCGTTGAGCACCACCGACACCATGCCGCCGCCGGCCTGGCCGGTGACTTCCATCTGCGCAATCTCTTCCTGCGCCTTCTGCATGTCCTCTTGCATCTTCTGGGCCTGCTTCATCAAATTGCCCATGCCACCTTTCATGACGTCATCCTCTCGTTACGCATGCACCGCGGTCAGTCCGCGGGCTGAATGGAATCCGGCAGAACCTCGGCACCGAACCGGTGCTGCAGTTCGGCCACTGTCGGGTCTTCCTGAATGGCGAGCTCAGCCGCCTCCTGACGTTGCCTCCGCGCCTCCTCGATGCGCCCCGCAGGCGTCTCGCCGGCCGCCACCGGGGTTTCGTCCGTCACGATGTGAAGCCGCGTCGGGCTACCGAGATAGGCTGCCAATGCGGATTCGATCCGCTGCTCCAGGGGTTTGTTCCGCAACGACGCGTGCTGACCGGGCAGGCGCAGCGTCACCGCGCCGTCGGCAAAGCCGCCCCAGCTGCACTGCATGGCCAGGGCGCGGGCCACTCCGGTGAGCTCAAGGGCGTCCACCAGTTCATACCACGGTGGCAGGTCCTTGTTGGCTTGCGTTTCCGTGGGCGGCGTCGGCTCGTTCACGCCATCCACCGGCAAGGCCTCGTCGTCCTCGGGCGCCGGCGCCGTGGCTGCCTCCACATTCCGGGAGCCGGCAGCATCCACGTCCGGGACAGCCGCGGCATCCGCCTCCACAGACGCTTCCGCGATTGCCTGCTCCGGCGCCGAAGCCATGTCGGCGCTGGACGACGACATACCGGCGGTGGCCGGAGTCGGCGCCGCTGGCGGCGAGCTGCGTGGCTGCACGGGTGCAGGGCGGGACGATGCCGCACCTCCGGCACCCGCGCGGCTGCCGGCCCCATCGTCATCCGGACGGAACGCCAGCATCCGCAGCAGCACCATCTCGAAGCCCATGCGCGGCTCCGGCGCAAGCGGCAGATCACGTCGGCCGTTGAGGCCGATCTGGTAGAACAGTTGCACGTCCTCCGGCTCCAGGGCGTCGGCAAGCGCCTGGAGCCGTTGGCGATCCGGGTGGTCCGGGTCACCCGCTTCGGGCACCGTCTGCAGCAGGCTCAGGCCATGGAGCTGCGTCAGAATCGCCGCCAGAACATCGCCGAAATCGGGGGTGCGCTCAGCCAGCCGCTCCACCACCGCCATGAGTTCGCCGCCATCACGGGCCGCCAGGGCCTCCAGTATCTCCAGGACGCTGTGGTCTTCGATACTGCCCAGCATCCCGCGCACGTCGTCGTCCCGCACGGCACCGCCACCGAACGCCAGGGCCTGGTCGGTGAGGCTCAGTGCGTCGCGCATGCTGCCATCCGCCGCCCGCGCCAGCCGTGCCAGCGCCTGCTGCTCGTATTCGATGCCCTCCTGGTCGAGGATGCCTCCCAGGTACTCGCTGATCAGGCTCGCGGGCAACCGCTTGAGATTGAACTGCAGACAGCGGGACAGGATCGTTACCGGAACCTTCTGCGGGTCGGTGGTGGCCAGGAGGAACTTCACGTGCGGGGGCGGCTCTTCCAGCGTTTTCAGCAACGCGTTGAAGCTGTGCGCCGAAAGCATGTGGACCTCGTCCACCAGATAGATCTTGTAGCGGCCCTGGGTGGGCGCATACTGGACGTTGTCCAGCAGTTCCCGGGTATCCTCGACACGGGTGCGGGAAGCGGCATCTACTTCGATCAGGTCGACAAAGCGGCCTTCATCGATGGCCCGACAGGCACCGCACTCGCCGCAGGGCTCGCTGCCAACACCCTGTTCGCAGTTCAGGCACTTGGCAAGAACCCGGGCCACGGTGGTCTTGCCAACGCCGCGCGTCCCCGTGAACAGGTAGGCGTGGTGGAGGCGGTCGTGGTCGAGCCCGTTGACCAGCGCCTTCAGGACGTGCTCCTGCCCCGCCATGCTGGCGAACGTACGCGGCCTGTATTTGCGGGCCAGTACCTGGTAGCTCATGGACCGACTCGTCGTTGGTATTCGCAGGTTCGGAAGTGTAACACCTCGCACACAGCGGTGGCTGCCACATCACTGTGAACCTGACAGCACACGGCGGCGGACCTTGCCCCGGCACCACCCGCCCCGGTGACCACAACGCCCGTCACAGCTCTTGCCGGCGAGCCGACACACCCGATGCCCGGAGGATGCGTGACGCCGTGAACGCATTGCACACCGGACGGTTGTGGTTTACCCTTCCCGGCTTCAATGACAGCGCGTCGTTGGGAATCCCGGAGAGGTGTCCGAGCGGTCGAAGGAGCGCGCCTGGAAAGCGCGTGTACCCAAGCGGTACCGAGGGTTCGAATCCCTCCCTCTCCGCCATCTTCCTTGAGCAGTGCCGCAGGTACTGCTCAAGGAAGATGAGGCAGTTCCAGTTGATTCGA
>SKYZ01000058.1 GCA_007127625.1 Aquisalimonas sp.
GCGTTCACCGAAACAGACCGGGCGGATGCCGTGGGGGTCGCGGAAGGCCAGCATGCCGTAGCCGTTGATCATGGCCACCGCGGCATAGCCGCCGCTGCAGCGTCGATGCACGCCAGAGACGGCATCGAAGATGTCGTTTTCGTCCACCCGCAACTTGCCCGGGCGGGCCAGTTCGTGGGCGAACACGTTAAGCAGGATCTCCGAATCGGAGGCCGTGTTGATGTGGCGCAAATCTTCCAGGAACAGCTCCCGTTTGAGCTGCTCCGCATTGGTGAGGTTGCCGTTGTGTGCAAGGCTGATGCCGTAGGGCGAGTTCACATAGAACGGCTGCGCCTCGGCACTGCTCGCGCAGCCCGCCGTCGGGTAGCGCACGTGGCCGATGCCGATATGCCCGCGCAGCTGGATCATGTGCTCGGTACGGAAAACGTCGCGCACCAGGCCGTTGCGCTTGCGCAGGTAGAGACGTCCGTCTTCCCAGGTCATGATCCCGGCGGCATCCTGCCCGCGATGCTGCAGTACGGTCAGGCCATCATAGATCGCCTGGTTCACCGGCCCGTGAGCCACCATTCCGATAATGCCGCACATGAACGCTGAATCCTCTTGCCGCTCGCTGTCACGGGGCGGTGAAGCTTCGGCCGCCAGGCCTAGTCCTCCTCCGCCTCCAGATCCGGGGTCTCGGTCTCCCCGGCGCCTTCACAGAACTCCCGCCAGTATTCCGGTGCCGGCGTGCCGTCAAGATCCGGGTCATCCGCCAGCGGCGCGTAGACCATCAGATCATCCAGCCATTCGCGCACTCCGATTTCGCAGACCCAGGGCTGGAACTGCGCCACCAGCAATGAATCCTGCCACCAGGGTTCCCGCGGCAGCGCCGTCAGCCCCGCGGCCAGCACCAGCACGGCCACCACGACCACCCCCCGTGCCAGGCCGAAAATCAGGCCGATGTACCGGTCCGTGCCGGTGAGACCGGTGCGACCAACCAGCTGCCCGGCGACGTAGTTGATCACCGCGCCGACGATCAGGGTCGCCACGAACAGGGCAGCGAAGGCAGCACCGAGCTGCAGGGTCGGCGAGGCGATGTAGTCGCTGAGGTGGACCGCCAGGTTGTCGGAGTAGCGAATGCCGACCCAGAAGGCCGCCACCCAGACCACAAGGGAGATGACCTCGCGCACGAAACCACGGATCAGACTGATCACCACGGAAACGGCAATCACAGCGAGGATGGCGTAATCGAGCCAGTTCATGGGCGGAGGTCAGCGCCGGGGCAGCACGAAGGGGTAAATGGTAGCAAAGCCCCCGTCAGGGAGAAAGCAGACCACGAACGACGGAGCATGGTCGCACGCATCAGGGATGTGAGACCACCAGACCGTCCAGATCGGCATCCTCCGCCAGACGATCCAGCAGGGCTTCGGCGTCCTCGCGCTCGGTCACCGGACCGACCCGCAGCCGGTAGACCGGGTCTGCATCGTCCCGCTCGACGCGCTCCACATAGGCGGAAAAGTCCTGCTCCCGCAGCCGGTCCCGCAGGCCGAGGGCATTGGATTCCTGACTGAAACTGCCCACCTGAACCGCCCAGGAAGCCAGTTCGTCCTCAGGTTCGGCGGAATCGTCCACACGCTCCACCTCCTGGTCCGTGTCAGGCTGCTCCTCGGGCTCTGCGGCGGTTTCCGGTTCATCCTCTTCCTCGGGCGTGGCCTCCACGGACTCGTCCGGTTCCGGCGGCGGGGCGTCACCGGGGTCGGCGGCCACATCACCCTCGGGTTCGTCGGGAAGCGGCACGGCCTCCAGTTCGCCGGTGGGCGGCGTTTCACCGGGATCCCCTTCAGGGCCGCGCTCCACCTCCGGCCGGGGCGGGATGTCCATGGCGACATTGGTGGTCCCGCGGTCAACGGGCCCCTGCAACAGCATGGGCAGGAAGATCACCGCCAGGGCAACCACGATCACCGCGCCAATGAGCCGTTGTTTATGCTGCTGCTGCAATCCGCCGTCCTCCCTTTCCCGGTCACCGACCCGTCACAGGGGTCAGTCGCACGCGTCGGCGCTCACTCGCCGACCTTCTGCACAGCATGCAATACTTCCTCCACGGTGCGGAAGGAGCCGAAAACCAACACCCGGTCCCCGGGCCGCGTCTCCTGACGCAGCCGATGCACCAGAGCGCGGGCGTCACCGCTGCCGGCCACCGCCTCGCCCCGGCGCTCCAGCTCACGAACCACCTGCGGCGCGGACCGGGCATCAGCGTCAGGAAGGGCCAGGGGCCACCAGGCATCCACATGACCGCGGAGGACCTCCAGCAGCGGATCCAGATCCTTGCGGGCCATGATCCCCAGCACGGCGTGACACCGCCCCGTGACGGGACGGCGCTGTAGTTCGGATGCCAGCACTGTCACCGCGTCGGCGTTGTGCGCCACATCCAGAAGCCACTCCACCGGGCCCGGCAATACCTGCAGCCGCCCCGGCAGCTGCACGCGCTGCAAACCCGCCGCCAGCGCTTCCGGCGCCACCGCCAGGCGCTCCTGCATGCACTCCAGCGCCGTGAGCACGCCGGCAGCGTTGCGGTACTGCATATCACCGGGTAGCGCCGGCGCCGGCAACCCTTCATGGGTGTCATGACAGCCCTGCCAGTCCCAGGCACCGGAACCATGCAGCCGCCAGTGATAGTCCTCCCCGGCGACGATCAGCGGCGTGCCCTGAGCCGTGGCCATTTCCCGGATCACCTCGGGCATGGCCGGCCCGGCAAACACCGCCGGCCGATCCCGCCGCATGATTCCCGCCTTCTCGCGACCGATGGCGTTGCGATCATGACCCAGCCACTCGGCGTGATCCAGGCCGATACTGGTGAGAAGCGCCACATCCGGGTCCATCATGTTGACCGCATCCAGGCGTCCGCCGAGGCCCACCTCCAGCAACCCCACATCGACATTCTGCTCGCGGAACAGCCAGATCGCCGCCAAGGTGCCGAACTCGAAGTAGCTGAGGCTGATCTCGTCACGGGCCCGGTCGATGGCATCGAAGGCGGCCATGATGGATTCATCGTCGGCCTCCGCGCCGCCGATGCGGATGCGTTCGTTGTAGCGCAGCAAATGAGGTGAGGTGTAGGCCCCGGTGCGATAGCCGGCAGCTTCCAGGATGGCAACCAGCAGGGCCACGGACGAGCCCTTGCCGTTGGTGCCGGCGACGGTGATCAACGGCACCGAGGCAGGGCGCAGGCCGAGGCGGTCGGCCACGGCACCCACCCGTTCCAGGCCAGGGTCAATGGCGCGGGGGTGCAGCCCCGCCTGCCATTCCAGCCATGCATCCAGCGTCTGGTAGCGCACGCGCTCAGGCCGTGGTGTCGGCCACCGCCTCCTCCTGCGGATCGCGCTGGTCGGGAGAGGGCTGGTGAGTGAGGATCGCGAACAGGCGGGCAATGGTATCGCGCATGTCGCGGCGATCGACGATCATGTCGACGGCTCCGTGGTCCAGCAGAAACTCCGACCGCTGGAAGCCTTCGGGCAACGTCTCGCGCACCGTCTGCTCGATGACCCGGGGGCCGGCGAAACCGATCAATGCTCCGGGCTCGGCAATGTTGATATCACCGAGGGTGGCCAGACTCGCGGACACGCCGCCCATGGTCGGGTCGGTGAGCACCGAGACGTACGGCACACCCTCTTCGCGCATGCGGCCGAGGGCGGCGCTGGTTTTCGCCATCTGCATCAGCGAGAACAGTGCCTCCTGCATGCGAGCGCCGCCGGAGGCGGCGAAGCAAACCATGGGGATGCGCTCCTCCAGGGCCACATTGGCGGCACGCACGAAGCGCTCCCCCACCACCGAGCCCATGGAGCCGCCCATGAACTCGAATTCGAAGGCGCAGGCCACCACGGGCTGGCCGCGCAACCGACCCTGGTAGGCGATCAGGGCATCGTCTTCACCGGTGCTCTTCTGTGCCTGGGCGAGACGGTCCTTGTACTTCTTGCTGTCCTTGAACCGCAGCGCGTCCACGGGTTTCACGGCGGCACCGATCTCGGTGGCGTCGGCCTCGTCCAGGAAGCTCTTCAGCCGCACCCGCGCGCTGATGCGCATGTGGTGGGCGCACTTGGGGCAAACCTCGTGGTTGCGCTCCACCTCCGGGCGGTACAGCACGGCGCTGCAACCGGGACACTTCGTCCAGAGGCCTTCGGGGATACTACGGTTCCGCGCCTTCTCCGTGGCGTCGGTCCGGATCCGGGAGGGCATGAGTTTCTGGAACCAGCTCATGATGGCATGTCCTGTTCACGGTGAATGGAAAACCGGCTGCGCTCAGTGTTTGCTCAAGGCCGGTATTCTCAGGCCGGCACGGTGCCGGCGTCCAATGCGCGGCGCATGTCCGCCACCAGGGTGGTGATCTCGCAACGCGCGCGCTCGGCGTCACCCTGGTTGGCCTCGATACGGCGCACCAGCGCGCTGCCGACGATCACGGCGTCCGCCACGGCGCCCATGCGGGCAGCCATGTCGGCGTCGCTGATCCCGAAGCCCACGCCCACGGGCAACCCGGTCATGCTCCGCAGCCGCTGGACGCGGCCGCCAACGGCTTCCACATCAAGGCCGCCGTCACCGCCGGTGACGCCTTTCACGGAAACGTAGTACACGAACCCCCGCGCCTTGTCGCAGATCAGCTGCATACGCTCTTCAGTGGTGGTAGGGGCCACCAGGAAGATGGAGTCCAGTCCCTCACCCTCCAGGTATTCGGCCACCTCGGCCATCTCCTCGGGGGGCATATCCACGATCAGTGCACCGTCAACGCCGGACTCCAGTGCCTCTCTGGCAAACGCCGCGTAGCCCATGATCTCCACAGGGTTCATGTAACCCATGAGCACCACGGGTGTCTCCGCATCCTGCTCGCGGAACCGCCGCACCATGCCGAGCACATCGCGGATACCAGTGCCGTGGCGCAGGGCGCGCTCGCAGGCCTGCTGGATCACCGGACCATCACCGATGGGATCGGAGAACGGGACGCCCAGTTCGAGCACGTCGGCGCCACTGGCCACCATGGCGTGCATGAGCGGGACCGTGAACCCCGGCTCCGGGTCCCCGGCCGTCACGTAGGGGATCAGGGCGGTACGACCCTGGTGCTGCAGGTTTCTGAAACGTTCGGCAAGACGGCTCACAGCTCGATTCCCTCACGTTCGGCCACGGTCTGGATGTCCTTGTCTCCACGTCCGGACAGATTCACCACCAGGCAGCGATCGGGTCCGAGTTCCCGTGCGAGCTTCTCCGCATAGGCCAGGGCATGGGCCGTCTCCAGGGCCGGGATGATGCCTTCGGTCCGGGTCAGGGCGTGAAACGCCTTCATGGCCTCGTCGTCGGTGACGGAGGTGTACACGGCCCGATTGATGTCCTTGAGCCATGCGTGCTCGGGGCCGACACCAGGGTAGTCCAGGCCGGCCGAGACCGAGTGGGTCCCGATGATCTGGCCGTTGTCGTCTTCCATGAGGTAGGTGCGGTTGCCGTGCAGCACACCCGGCCGCCCGGCGCTGAGCGGCGCGGCGTGCTCGCCGGTGGCAATGCCGTGCCCGCCCGCCTCGACGCCGTACAGGCTGACGGATTCGTCTCCCAGGAACGGGTGAAACAGGCCGATGGCGTTGGAACCGCCGCCCACGCAGGCCACCAGGGCATCCGGGAGACGCCCTTCCACCGCCAGCATCTGCTCCCGGGTCTCGCGGCCGATGATGGACTGGAAATCCCGCACCATCATGGGGTACGGGTGGGGCCCGGCGACAGTACCGATGATGTAGAAGGTGTCGTCCACGTGGGCAACCCAGTCACGCATGGCCTCGTTCAGCGCATCCTTGAGCGTGCGCGACCCGGAGGTCACCGGGACCACTTCGGCACCCAGCAGGCGCATGCGATAGACGTTGGGCGCCTGCCGCTGGATGTCATCGGCACCCATGTAGACCACGCACTCCAGGCCCAGGCGTGCGGCAACGGTGGCCGTGGCGACGCCGTGCTGCCCCGCACCGGTTTCGGCGATCACCCGGGTCTTGCCCATGCGCTTGGCCAGCAGCGCCTGGCCGATGGTGTTGTTCACCTTGTGGGCACCGGTGTGGTTGAGATCCTCGCGCTTGAGGTAGATCCGCGCGCCACCGGTTTCCCGGGTCCAGCGTGCCGCCAGATACAGCGGCGACGGCCGGCCTACGAAATCCTTGCAGTCGCTCTGGAACTCGGCGACAAACTCCGGGTCCTCGCGGTAGCGCGCATAGGCCTCGGCCAGTTCCCGCAGGGGCGCCATCAACGTCTCGGGGACGAACTGCCCCCCGTACTTGCCGAAGTGCCCCCGGGCGTCCGGGAAACTTGCGAAATCAATCGGCTGCCGTGTTGCTTCGCTCGTGTTGGACACGTTGGACCTCGTTGATAAAGCTCGCCATGCGCCGCGCGTCCTTGACGCCCGGCGCGCTCTCGACGCCACTGCTGACATCCACCGCCCATGGACGCACCTGGCTTACGGCGTCGGCCACGTTGTCCGGCGTCAGACCACCGGCAAGGATCAGCGGCCGGCCAAGGAGATCGGGAATCGCCCTCCAATCGAAGACAACGCCACTGCCGCCCTGTTCCCCGACGCCATGACTGTCCAGGAGAAAGCCGACGGCCTGCTCATGGGCGCCAAGTACTTGCTCGGGCCGGGATCCGCCCCCCATGGGCACCGCCTTGATGTAGGGACGACCGAACCCCGTGCAGTA
>SKYZ01000234.1 GCA_007127625.1 Aquisalimonas sp.
AGAAACGCGCGACGATGCCTCCCCGCCAGTAGTGGCGCAGCACCATGGGCTCGCCGGCATAGGTGAAGAACCAGGCGCTGCTGCGACCCGCACTGGTTCCGGCGACCAGGCCTTCGGCCGCGAGGGCATCCGGGTCGAACAGCCACGTTGGCAGGGGATCCACGAACCGTGGATCGTGAATGGAATGATCCGAGCCATGGCGTTGCACAACCTGATGGTTCATAACCCGTCGCTACCCGTTGCTGAACCCCCTGAGCGGCTGTGCCTGTTCCGTCTCTCCGCCATTGGCGATTGCTGCCATCTGGTGCCGGTGATTCGGACCCTGCAGGCCGTGTGGCCGCAGACGCGGCTGACCTGGATCATCGGCCGCACCGAGGCGGCCCTGCTCGGGGATCTCGACGGCGTGGAGTGTATCACCTTCGATAAGCGCGCCGGCCGCAAGGCCCTGCGGCAGCAGGTGGGTCCCCGCGCCTTCGATGCGCTTTTGCTGATGCAGGTTGCCCTGCGGGCCGGCTGGTCTTCCACCGCGGTGCGCGCGCCGTTGCGCGTGGGCTTTGACCGGGACCGCAGCAAGGATCTGCACGGGCTGTTCATCAACCGCCGCGTTGCGCCCCATCCGCGGGCCCACGTCATGGACGGGTTCTTCGATTTCATCGAGGCGCTGGGCGTCCAGCAGCGCCGCCTGCGCTGGGATGTCCCCGTCCCCGCCGAAGCCCGGGCACGGGCGGTTGAACTCATTCCGGACGATCAGCCCACGCTGCTGATCAGCCCCTGCAGCAGCCAGCGCTTCAACAATTTCCGCAACTGGCCGGCGGATCGCTACGCCACGGTTGCCGCCGAGGCGGTGCGTCGCCACGGCATGCGCGTCATCCTTACGGGTGGCCCCAGCGACGAGGAGCGCGCCTACGCCGAGGCCATCACCGCCCGCGCCGGCGTGCCGGTGACCGACTGCATCGGCAGGACGTCGCTGAAGGAGCTGTTCGCCCTGCTGGAGCGGGCCACAGTGCTGGTCTCGCCGGATTCCGGTCCCGCCCACATGGCCGTGGCCGCCGGCACCCCGGTGATCGGCCTGTACGCCACCTCCAACCCCGACCGCACCGGCCCGTATCTCGGCCGCGAATGGGTTGTGAACCGCTATCCGGACGCCGTGCGTGCCGAGCTCGGCAAGGCGGTCGGCGAGATCGCCTGGGGGCGGCGGGTCCGCAAAGCGGATGCCATGGCCCTGATCCAGGTCAACGACGTGCTGGAGCGCTTGGCTACACTGCTGCAGACACCAGTCGCGGAGCGGCTGCTGTCCCCCGAGCAGAGTCGGCCGGAGGCCTGATGCGACATCTCTACAGCCTGTTGTGGTACCTGGTCACCCCGGGGCTGCTGGTGTATCTCGCCTGGCGCGCCCGGCGCGAACCGCCCTACCGGGAGCAGTGGCCCCAGCGCTTCGGCGTCTGGGCGCCGCGCGTGCCGAAGGGTGCCATCTGGCTGCACGCCGCCTCCATGGGCGAAGTCCAGGCGTCCGCCGTGTTCATCCGGGAGCTGCGCGTGGCGTACCCCGATGTTCCCCTGGTGGTGAGCACCATGACCCCCACCGGCGCCGCCCACGTGCAGCGCTTGTTCGGGGAGGGTGTCCACCACGCCTACCTGCCGTTCGACTACCCCCACGCCGTGGCGCTTTTTCTGCGTACTCTGCGGCCGCGCCTGGCGGTTATCGTGGAAATGGAGTTGTGGCCGAACCTGTTCGCCGCCATTCGCCGCCGAGGAATTCCGCTGCTCCTGGTCAATGCTCGACTGTCCGCCGCCAGCGCCCGCGGCTACAGCCGCCTGCGCGGGCTCATGGCCGGCGTGCTGGCGTGCCCCGACGCCATCGCAGCCCAGAGTCGCGAACACGCCCGACGGCTGATTCACCTGGGCGCGCCGGCGGAGCGCATGTCGGTTACCGGAAGCCTCAAGTTCGACGTCACCGTGCCGGCCAGTGCCCGGGAGCAGGGAGAGGCCCTGCGGGCGATGCTGGGCACCGAGCGGCCGGTGTGGATTGCAGCCAGCACCCGGGATGGCGAGGAGGAGGGCGTGCTGGATGCCTTCGAGGAAGTCCGCCGCAGCATCCCGGATACGTTGTTGCTGCTTGTTCCGCGCCATCCGGATCGCTTCTCGCGGGTCGCCAGCCTCTGCCGCGAGCGCGGCTACGTGACCGTGACCCGCAGTGGCGGCGACCCCTGTGACCCGGACACCCAAATCCTGCTCGGCGACACCATGGGCGAGATGCCGGTGTTCTACGCTGCCGCCGACGTTGCCTTCGTCGGCGGCAGCCTGGTGCCCCTGGGAGGTCAGAACGTACTGGAGCCGGCGGCCCTGGCGCTGCCGGTGGTGGTGGGCCCGCACACCTTCAACTTCGAACAGATCGTGCAGCAGCTGGTTGCCCGCGGCGGCGCCTGTCAGGTGGCGGATCACTATCATCTGGCGGATGCGGTCATCGAACTTCTTGAGCGCCCCGAGCGGCGCGCGGAGATGGGGCGCCGGGCCCACGCGCTGATCGAGGCCAATCGTGGCGCGACACGGCAGGTGCTGGCCCTGGTGGAAGAGTTCATGCCTGCGGGGTGAATGCTTTGCCGCGCGCGACTCCGGGGGCTGCCAGCCGGTTGTCCGCCGATTGCGGGTTACCCGCGACCGTCATTCCAAAGCGGTAACCCCATGGCGTGCCGCATCACCTGGCGGCGACCCACCGGCACCTTGTCCGCCAGACGCAGGACGCCGCTGGCCAGGCGCGTCAACGGACCGGGTTCGCGGGTGAACAGGCGATGGAAGCTGTCCGTGGCCACCATCATCGCCAACGCCCTGGGGCGGTGGCGATGCTCGTACTCGGCCAGCACCGCTGCCGTCCCCGGGTCCCGCCCGCGGGCACGGGCATCCAGCAGTGCCCCGGCCAGTGTTTCCACGCCCTGCAGGCCCAGGTTCAGCCCCTGACCCACCAGCGGGTGAATGGCGTGGGCCGCATCGCCGACCAGGGCCAGGCGGCTGGCCGTGTAGCTTGCGGCGTGCTGGCGACGGATGGGGAAACTGGCGCGGCCGAGGATCGCCGTAATACCGCCCAGATCCTCCGGGAAGGCATCAACGATTTCACCCGCCAGGGTCTCGTCATCCAGGGATTCCAGCAGCGCCACCGTATCCGGGTCGTTGTACCAGACCAGTGACGCCCGGTGGCCGGGCAGCGGCAGAAACGCCTGGGGGCCGGTGGGGGTGAACCGCTGCCAGGTGACGTCCTGCTGGGGCAGTTCCGTGACGACGTTGGTGACCAGGGCACGCAGACCGTAATCGGTGCCCGTGGTGTCGATGCCGGCGAGCTGACGCACCGTCGAGCCGGCGCCATCGGCGCCGATGATCAGGCGGCCGCGCAGGCGGCTGCCATCGTTCAGAGTGAGGGTTGCTCCACCGGAGTCCGTGGCGATGGCGTCCGGGCGAGCGGGCGTGACCCACCGTACGCTCTGCAGTTCCGCCACCGCCTCGTGCAGCCCGGCCAGGATGACCTGGTTCTCGATGAACCAGCCGAACCAGTCGTGGCCGGTTTCCCGGGCGTCGAAGCGGGTTTCGGCACCGCTCATGTCCCGGGCGAGTACGCCTCGAAACGGGCAAACGCGCCGACGGGTCATGCCTTCCCAGGCTCCGGCTCGCTGGAACAGCTCCGCCGAGGCCAGGTTCACGGAGGAGACACGCAGGTCCGGCGGCGCGTCGTCGGGATCGTTGCTGGCCGTGGCCGGTGGGGTTTCCTCCACCAGGGCGACTTCCAGCCCTTCGTGGCCCAGGAGGCAGGCGAGGGTGGCCCCGACCATGCCACCGCCGACAATGATGACCTCTGCCTCGTCGTTCATGGCTGCCTCCCGCTGTGCTCGGGGTGGCCTGGCGGCCGCTGCCGGGCGGTGTTCCGACGCAGCCTCAGAAATCGAAACGGCGGGTGCGGGGTGCGTTGATCAGGGGCGGCAGCCAGGTGTCGAAGAGACTTTCGGTGGACCACTGATCCTCACCCACTCGGGTGATCAGCAGGCCCTCCATGATCGGTGCCTCGCCCACGATCAGGAGCAGCCGCCCGCCCACGGTCAGCGAGTGGTGGAAGCCCTGGTGCAACTCCGGCAGCCCGCCGGTGACCACGACGGCGTCGTAGCGCTTGCCGTCGTCCCAGCCCCGGGCCGCGTCGCCCTGCTTGAGGGTGACGTTGCGGATGGCCTCGCGCTCGAGGCGCTCGGCCGCGGTGTCGAGGAAATCCTGGTGGATGTCGACGCTGGTCACGTGGCCGCACAGGCGCGCCAGGCACGCCGTGAAATAGCCGCTGCCGGTGCCGATCTCCAGCGCCTGCTCGGACTCGTCGAGTTCGGCGGCCTGGGCCATGCGGCCTTCCTGTTTCGGTGACAGCATCACCTCGCCGTGGCCCATGGGCAGGTTCATGTCCGAGAAGGCGAGGTTGCGCAGGTGATCCGGCACGAAGCGCTCCCGCGGCGTGTACTCCAGCACCTGCAGCACACGGGGGTCGAGTACCTCCCAGGGGCGGATCTGCTGCTCCACCATGTTGAAGCGGGCCTGTTCCAGGTTCATGTCACTCATCCCACACTCCGTCTGCTGATCCCGGGCAACGCAATACTACTCATTTTTCCCGGCGTATTGCCAGATTCCGGTGGGTCGATGTGACGCCCGGATTCCCCGCCGCGGTGGCTGGTCGTGTTGATCCGGGGGCGCGGCGTCGTCGTGCCGCCGGATTTTGCAAATGATTCGCAATTAGATTAGCATCGACTTCCCGACGTTACATTATTACGGAGTTCAACGCGTCATGGCCGACGCCGGGTCGCTCGCCGATTTTGCCCGCCGCCTGGAGGCGTTCCTGGACCTCGGCGGGCCGGTGGTGGTGCTGCTGATGTTCATGTCGGTGGTGGCCATCGCCATCGCCCTGCTCAAGCTCTGGCAGTTCCACTCCTTGCGCCTCGGCCGCCAGGGCTTCGTCCCCGCGTGTCTGGAATCCCTGCGCCAGGGTGACGATGACGCCGTGCTCAAGCGCCTGGCCACGGAACGCAATCCCATTGCCCGGGTGATGGAAGTGGCCGTACGCGGCCGCGGTGATCCGGACATGCCCCAGGAACTGGTGCGCGAGGAAGTGTCCCGGGTTGCCACCGGCTATCTGGATTCCCTGCGCAGCTATCTGCGCGGCCTCGAAGTCGTGGGCTCGCTGGCCCCTCTGCTCGGGCTGCTGGGCACGGTGCTGGGCATGATCGACGCCTTTCGCCAGCTCGAGGGGGCGGGCAGCCAGGTGGATCCGGCGCTGCTCTCCGGCGGCATCTGGGAAGCCCTGCTCACCACGGCCGTGGGCCTGGCCGTGGCCATCCCGGCCGTGATTCTGCTCAACTGGCTGGAAGGGCGGGTGGAACGGTTCCGTCACCGGATGGAAGATGCCGTGACCCGGGTGTTCACCCAGAGGCCGGCGGCCATGCACAGTGAATCTGCAGAGCAGGGAGAAGTGACCCGGCTGGAGGCCCGCCGCAGCGCCGATGCAACTTGAAAGCACCTCGCCCCGCCGACGCCGGCTGGTCTCGCTAACGCCGCTCATCGACGTGGTGTTCATCCTGCTGGTGTTCTTCATGCTGGCATCCACCTTCACCGAATGGCGTTCCATGGAACTGGCGGTGCCCGCCGAAGCCACCGAGCCGGATCCTGATCAACCGGCGCCGCTGGTGGTCAGCGTGGCTGCTGACGGTTTGCAACTGGACGACGATCCCCTGAGCCTGGACGCCCTGGTGGAACGTGTCGGCGCCGCCGTGGACGCTGAACCGGAGCGCGGCATCATCGTGCGGCCGGGAGACGATGTCCGGCTGCAGCGGGTGGTGACGGTGATGGAGCGGCTCAACGCCGCGGGCGGCACCCGTATCAGCCTGCAGCGGGAGGAGTGACCATGCGCCTTCCGCAACCCAGACGCCGAGAGGTCGGCGAACCGGTCATCCCCCTGATCAACATCGTCTTCCTGTTGCTCATCTTCTTCATGCTGGCCGGCACCTTCACCACGCCGGAGCCCTTTGCCGTGGATCCGCCGGAGGCACGCAGCGGCGACGCCGCCGAGGACGACGAAGGGGTCGTCCTGCTTGGTGCCGACGGGGCGCTCGCCTTCGAGGGTGAGGAATTGGCGGATCTGGATGCGCTTGAGCGCGCGGTGGAGCGTCGCCTGGACGGGGAACCGGGGCTGCAGCTTCGGCTCAAGGCCGACGGCGACGCCGCCTCCCACCGCCTGCTGGACGTCATGGACCGTCTGCGTGATGCCGGGGCGGAGCGTCTGCTGCTGCTGACGGCGGAGGCGCCGGACTAATGGGGCGGCTGCGCTGGCATCACTGGCTGGTCGCCTTGCTCGCCGCCGGTCTCCTGCACCTGGCGGTGCTCGGCCTGTACCGCCAGGCCAGCCCGGAACCGGAGGATGAGCAGCCCGCCGGTATCGAAGTCACCCTGACACCGACGGCCGGCGAGCCGGATGGTGCCGAGGAGCCGGAACCCGAGCCGGAACCCGAGCCCGAACCCGAGCCCGAACCGGAGCCGGAGCCAGAGCCAGAGCCGGAGCCAGAGCCGGAGCCAGAGCCGGAGCCAGAGCCGGAGCCAGAGCCGGAGCCGGAGCCAGAGCCGGAGCCAGAGCCGGAGCCGGAGCCGGAGCCAGAGCCGGAGCCAGAGCC
>SKYZ01000297.1 GCA_007127625.1 Aquisalimonas sp.
ACTCAAGGACCAGGCCGGTCCGCATGACGGCTACCCGGCAACGCCGGTGATGACGGGCAGCCCCAATGTGACCGTCAACGGCCAGCCGGCGGCGCGGGTCACCGACGAGGCCGTGCCCCACACCAAGTCCGGTGCCAGCACCCACAACCGCTTTGTGGCCGAAGGCTCGAAGGCGGTGCGGATCAACGGCCTGCCGGCGGCCCGCATGGGTGACGCCATCCACTGCGGCGGCACCATCATCAGCGGCTCACCGAACGTGCGCATCGGTGACAACACCCACGTCGAAAACCAGCTTGCCCCCGGCGAGGCCAGGGCACTGACCCAACGCATCTTCCAGACCCCGATGAAGGGCTTCACCCGGCACATCGAGCAGCGTCTCGCCGCCGAGGTGGCGTTCGAGTTCCGTGGCGAGGCGGGCTGGTTCGAGTCCTGGAAAGCGTTCTACAAGAAGGAACTGCGCTCCAAGCACCCGCTCACGTCTGACACCGCCGAGGTGTCGGACGCATTTCGGGCGGCACAACAGGACGCCATGCCGGTGGAAGAGGAGGAAGAAGAGGGGGAGATCGTCAAGGAGACGCTCTACATCGGCGTGTTCTGCGATGGCACCTGGCAGCACAGGGACGTGGACCGCCACCGGACGGCCATGTGGGATCACAATGGCGCGCTTGCGTTCCGCAACCGTGCTCACCGGGCGGGGCATGCCGTTCACGCTATTGGCGGCGAGCTGCTCCGGGTCCGCACGGAGGAGCGCTCGACGCACAAGGCGCTCTCCATCCACTACCTGCACCGGATGTACGACGAGGCGCAGGCCGCTGGTGTGCCGCTGGATGATATGGATGACTCCGAGCCCGGCTACCGCCTGCCGCAGCACTTCCAGTGGGCCATGGAGGTCTGGCAGAACGCCGGCGAGCCCCTTGATGAAGCCCGGGAGCGGTGGCTGCTGGGGGTGGGGGAAATACCAGGAGCCACGGCAGTACCCGTATTCCCTCGCCACCAGTGGTGGCCCTCCTGGGTATCCGGTGTGGGTGGAAGATCAGGTTTTCGGCCCATGGATCCGTTTCTCGGGAGGCACGGTTGGCGAGGTTTCGTGGGGGGAGCCGCCCTCAGGGGGCGCGATTCTGTCGCTGATCGGCACGCCGGTGCCGGACGCGTGGCACGCACGCTGGTTTTCGTTTCGCCAACAGACATTCTACGAACTCGACATCGAGTTGCCGGACGACCTGGAGGAGCGGGTGCGGCAGTGGTACCGAGCGTATTCCCGCAGCGAGGGTTACCGGCATACGTTGCTTGCTGGGTACTCCGGTGATGGTCGCGCCCGGCTCTGGTGGCGGGTGAACTGTGTCACTGGCATCGGATGCAGGGATGAGGAGACGCGCTTGTTCCCCATTGTCCGCGAGGCCCAGGCCGAGGAGGTCGACGGGGATCCGGGGCGGTACGAGCAACGCACGCAGCGCCGCATCGAGCTTGGGCGCATGCCGGCCGAGGTGAATTCAGCCGAGTGATGATTCGGTGAAGCCCGCGCTGGTTCAAAACGACTGCGCTTGCTCGACACCCTGCACGGCCGGGGTCGCCCGGTTGCGCCCCTGGCGCTTGGAGGCGCGCAGGGCGTCATCGGCCCGCTGGAACAGCACCTCGATGTTGGCGTCCCCGGACTCCAGGCTAGCGGCTCCGAGGCTGATGGAGCACTGGCTGCGGTCGTGGATCAGGGCTCGCAGCCGTTCGGCGGTTTCCAGTGCTGCGTGCAGGTCGACGCCGGGTAGCAGGACCATGAACTCGTCGCCGCCCACCCGGCCGAGCCGGTCCGACTCCCGCAGTGCGCCCTCCAGGGTGCGTGCCACGTCCAGAAGGACCGCGTCGCCGTAATGGTGCCCGTGCACCTCGTTGAAGGTCTTGAACTCGTCCACGTCCAGCATCAATGCCGACAGCGGTGTGCCGTAGCGACGCACGCGCTGGAACTCCTCGCCGGCGATCCGGTAGAGCACGCGGCGGTTGAGGGTGTTCGTGAGGCCGTCCCGGCTGGCGAGCTCCTCCAGCTGGCGGTTCAGTTCCTCCAGCTCCCGGGTGCGTTCGGCCACGCGCTGTTCCAGGCGCTGGTTCTGCTCCTCCAGCGCCTGGCGGGCCAGGTGGATGTCGGTGACGTTCTGGGAAATGCCGAACAGCCTGCGGATGGCGCCGTCGTCACTGCGCACGGGCACCAGCAGGGTGAGCCAGTTGCCTTCGCGCTGGCAGCCGTCGGCTCCCAGGTAGACGCCTCGCTCCTCGTAGCGGAGGGGCTCGCCGGCCTCGATACAGCGCTGATAGTTGGCGCTGAGCTGCACCGCGGTTTCCGGCGGAAACAGGGACTCGAGCGGCCGGTTCAGGCACTGCTCCAGAGGCAGCTCCAGCATGGCGTGCTGGGCCGGGTTGATGGCCTCGATAACGAAGCCGTCGTCGCGCATGCCGATGACGAACATGTTCTCGGGGAAATGCGCCCAGAGGGCCTGGATCAGCTTCCAGCCGTCCTGCGCGCCCAGAATAGAGAGCGGATCGGCATCATTGAACTCGTGAAGGGGCGGCACGCTGGTCTCCTGCCAGTGGGGCGTTTGGCGGGCCGAGCTGCCCCGGAGTCGTCCAGATGTTCCTGTATTCAGGTCTGCACTGCAAGCGTGGAATCGGGGTCGTACGAAGGCGTATGCTCCCTGCGTTCCAAGTCGCTGCAGGAGGCCTGAAGCATGCGTATCTATTGCGCCGGTGCACTGTTCAATCTGGCGGAGAAGCGGTTCAACCGGGAGCTGGCCGACGAACTCGGCACGCGCCTGGGCGATGCCGAATTCGTGCTGCCGCAGGAGCGCGCGTCGCAGTTCCTGCATCGGGACGACTGGTCCGAGCGGATGTTCGAGGACTGCCTGACCATGATCGATGCCAGCGATGCGGTGCTGGCGATCCTGGACGGCCCGGACGCGGATTCCGGCACCAGCCTGGAGCTCGGTTACGCCTATGCCCGGGGGATACCGGTGGTGGGTGTGCGCACCGACTTCCGCGGCGGCGAGGATCGCGGCCTCAACCTGATGCTGAGCAACGTCTGCCGCACCCTGTTGCTGGAGCCGGTGGACGCGCTGACGACCCTGGCCGACCGGATCGCCCCTGCGCTGGAGGCGTTGCGACCACTACGCGGCTGAGGTCGCCGTCGGCACTGGCGGCCCCCGCTGGCGCCTGACACCATGCTGCGATAAGGAACACACATGGAGGAGTCGTCATGGGTCTCGATGCGGACGTGATCGTGGTGGGCGCCGGCCTGGCAGGGCTGGTGGCGGCAGCGGAGCTGGCGGATGCCGGGCGCCGCGTGATCATCGTCGACCAGGAGCCGGAGCAGAACCTGGGTGGTCAGGCACACTGGTCCTTCGGCGGCCTGTTCTTCGTCGATTCCCCCGAGCAGCGGCGCATGGGTATCCGCGACTCCCGCGAGCTGGCCTGGCAGGATTGGCTGGGCACCGCCGGTTTCGACCGGCCCGAGGACTACTGGCCGCGCCAGTGGGCCGAGGCCTACGTGGACTTCGCCGCCGGCGAGAAGCGCGCCTGGCTGCGCGGTATGGGCCACCGCAGCTTCCCGGTGCTGGGCTGGGCCGAACGCGGCGGTTACCACGCCACCGGTCACGGCAACTCCGTGCCGCGATTCCACATCACCTGGGGCACCGGCCCCGGGCTGGTGGAGCCCTTCGAGCGGCGGGTGCGTGCCGCCGCCGAGAAGGGCCTGATCCGCCTGTGCTTCCGCTATCGTGTGGATGAGCTTCTGACCACCAGCGGCGCCGTGGTCGGTGTGCGCGGTGCGGTGTTGGCGCCCGATGCCGCGGCCCGGGGCAAGGCGACATCCCGGACCGAGGTGGATGCGTTCGAACTCCGTGCGCAGGCGGTGATCGTGGCCGCCGGCGGTATCGGCGGCGACCACGAGCTGGTACGGCGCAACTGGCCGGAGCGGCTGGGGGAGCCTCCGCGACGCATGGTCTCCGGCGTGCCGGCGCACGTGGACGGGCGCATGCTCGGCATTACCGAGGCGGCGGGCGGGCGCATCGTCAACCGTGACCGCATGTGGCACTACGTGGAGGGCCTGCGCAACTGGAACCCCATCTGGCCGCAGCACGGCATCCGCATCCTGCCCGGGCCGTCGTCGCTGTGGTTCGACGCCTGCGGGCGCCGCTTTCCGGCGCCACTGTACCCTGGCTCCGACACCCTGGGGCAGCTCGCCCACATCATGGCCAGCGGCTACGACTACAGCTGGTTCATCCTCAATCAGAGCATCATTCGCAAGGAGTTCGCCCTGTCCGGATCCGAGCAGAATCCGGACCTCACCGGCCGCAGCTGGCGCATGACCGCCAAGCGCGCCGTGGGCAAGAAGGCCACCGGGCCGGTGGAGGCCTTCAAGGAGCACGGCGAGGATTTCATCGTCCGCGACACCCTGCCGCAGCTGGTGGACGGCATGAACGCCCTGACCGGCGAGCACCTGCTGGATGCCGGCGACCTGGAGGCCGAGATCACTGCCCGGGACCGGGAGCTGGACAATCCCTTCACCAAGGATTTCCAGGTCATGGCCATGCACAATGCCCGCCGGTTCCTGGGGGACAAGCTCATCCGCACCGCGCGCCCGCACCGCATGCTGGACCCCAAGCATGGCCCATTGATCGCGGTGCGCCTGAACATTCTCACCCGCAAGACCCTGGGTGGTCTGGAAACGGATCTCGAGGCCCGCGTGCTGGGCAGCGACGGGGCACCGGTGCCCGGGCTCTATGCCGTGGGCGAGGCGGCCGGCTTTGGCGGCGGTGGCATGCACGGGTACCGGTCGCTGGAAGGCACCTTCCTCGGTGGCTGCCTGTTCTCCGGGCGCTCCGCCGGTCGCGCCCTTGCATCTGCGCTGGGCTAGGCGGGTTAGACGGCGCAGACGGCGCCGGCAAGTGGGACGTATACTGGAATGCACGCACATACCGTGCGGGCATTGGCGCAGAGGATCGCTCATGGATCCAAAAACTCTGGTGGAGGAGTATCTCCAGGCCGTGCAGGTCCAGGACTACCGTGCTGCGCGGGGCTACCTGGCGGATGACGGGTTCCAGTACGTCAGCCCGCTGGGCTCTCTGGACAGTGCCGACGACCTGGTGAACCAGTCCTTCATGAGCAGCGGCATTGTTCGCCGGGTGGACGTCCGCAAGGCCTTCGTGGATGGTGGTGACGTCTGCCATTTTCTTGTCTACCACGTGCAGATCTCCGAGCGCCATGCCGTCGATCTGGCGCACTGGGCGCGGGTCGAGAACGGCCGCATCGTCCGGATCGAGGTGCTGTTTGATGCGTCACTGTACCGCGACCTGTTTCCCGGGACGGGATAACCGCCCCCTGCTGCGCATCACCCTGCTGATCCTGACCCTGCTGGTGATGGCCTGCGCCCGCCCGGCGGAACGACCAGTGGGGCCCGGTGGCGGCTCGCCCGCGCTGGAGGCGAACCGGATGGTCGCCACCGACGGCTACACCCTGCCGCTGCACCGCTGGGTACCGGAGGGCGAACCCCGCGGCGTGGTGCTGGCCATCCACGGTTTCAACGATTACGGCGGCGCCTTCAGCGTGCTGGCGGATGATCTCAACGCCAATGGTTTCGCCCTGTACGCCTACGATCAGCGCGGTTTTGGCGATACCACGCCGCGGGGGATCTGGCCGGGCGAGGAACTGCTGGTGGACGATGCCATTCTCGCGGTGCGCCTGCTGCGCAAGCGCTACCCCGAGCGGCCGCTGTTCATGCTGGGCAAGAGCATGGGTAGTGCCGTGACCATGCTGGCGCTGACCCGCGACGACGCGCCGACGGTGGCGGGCAGCATCCTGGTGGCGCCCGCCGTCTGGGGCGAGGAGGTGATGCCCTGGTACCAGCGCCTGGGGCTGCGGGTGGGAGAGGCGATTACCCCGGGCATGCGGCTGTCGGTGGACCTGGCGGAAGCCATGGGCATTCTGCCCACCGATGACGAGGAGGTGCTCCAGGCCATGCGGGACAACCCTCGCGTGCAGCGGGAGGCGCGGGTGGATACCATCGACGGTCTGTCGGATTTGATGGATGCGGCCCTGGAGGCCAGCGCCGAACTCCCCGGGCCGACCCTCATCCTCTACGGCGACAACGACGAGATCATTCCCGCCGAACCGGTATGCATGATGGTCGGTCGCCTGCCGGACCCGGTGTGGCGCCCCTGGCGCATGGCCCTTTATCCGGGCGGCTACCACATGCTGACCCGTTACTCGGAGTCAGAGCAGGTGCATGCGGACATCAACGCCTGGCTCGATGACATTGCCGCCCCCCTGCCCTCGGGCCATGAAGTCAGTCGCGGTGAAGCGCACCGGGCGCTGTGCAACGGCTGAATGGGACGGGACGCTGCCATCATTCCCATTTGCACCTAAGACGAGCAGACTGTCCGAAAAGCACACAAACGCTTCCTTGACGGGTGAAAGGGCGGTGCGGGCCTGCCCGGCAGCTATCGCGGCTGGTAGTGAGGGTGGTATGACACAGGGGGAGAACCGCTCTGGCGCGGCAGGGCGGGCTGGGCGTTTCGCGCTGATCTATGCGCTTCTGGGGACCCTGTGGATCGGCTTCTCCGACCAGGCCGTCGACTGGTTGTTCTCTGGCAGCGGCATGCTAACCACGGCACAGACCATCAAGGGCTGGCTGTTCGTTGCCGTGACCGCCGCCGTGTTCTTCATCATCCTGCGTGGCCAGTTCCAGCGTGACCACGTGACGCTGGCCGCGCGGGAGGGGCAGCGCCGGGAGCTGGAAGACCTGAGCCAGTTCCGGGAAGCCGTGATCGACAACGCCAGCATCTGGATCAACGTGGTGGATCTGGAAGGCCGGGTCACCCTCTGGAATAGCGCGGCCGAGCAGATCAGCGGCTATGCCCGTGATGAAGTGCTGGGGTCGGCCGTCATCTGGGACCTGCTCTACCCGGATCCCGACTACCAGGCCCGGGTGATCGGCGCAATCCGTGCCACCTTCGCCCGCGGCGAGGACCTGGACGACTTCGAGACCCGGATCACCGCTCGTGACGGGGTCGAGCGGCTGATCTGCTGGTCGTCACGCCGCCTCTTCCACGCAGACGGCGCGCCCCTGGGCGTGGTGGCCATCGGTAGCGACGTCACGCGCAGCCGCGAGATGGAGCAGGCCCTGCGCGAACGCGAGCGCGAGCTGCACACGCTCATGGCCAATCTCCCGGGCATGGCCTACCGCTGCCTCAACGATGACCTCTGGACCATGAAATACGTCTCCGAGGGGTGTCGGGCACTGACCGGTTACGCTCCCGAGGAGCTCATCGACAACCGGGTGGTGGCCTTCGGTGCCCTGGTGCGGCCGGACGACCTTGCCGCGGCCGTTGCCGAGATCCAGCGGGCCATCACCGAGCAGCGCCCCTACGCCTTCGAGTACCGACTGCGCCACCGCTGCGGCCGTGAGTTCTGGGTCTGGGAGCAGGGGCGGGCCGAGCAGGTGGCGGGCGAAATGCGCCTGGAAGGGATCGTCATGGACATCGACCAGCGCAAGCAGATGGAGCAGGCCCTGGCGGCCCTCGCCATCCGCGATCCCCTCACCGGGCTCTACAATCGCCGCGAGCTGGACCAGCAGTTTGCCGAGGAAGTGGAAAGGGCCCGGCGCTACGAGCGTCCGCTGGCCCTGGTTTGGCTGGACGTGGACGAGTTCAAGGTCATCAACGACACCCACGGTCACCTGGCCGGGGACGAGGTGTTGCGGGAACTGGCCGGCCTGATTCAGGACAGTATCCGCAAAGTCGACTACGCTGCCCGCTACGGGGGCGAGGAGCTGGCCGTGGTCATGCCGGAAATGACCTTGGCCGAGGCCGAGGAGGCGGCGCTGCGCCTGCGTGATCTGGTGGCATCGAGGCCGTTGCCGGTGGAGGGCGTCGGCAACGTGCGGGTGACCGTGAGCATCGGCGTCGCCGCCTTTCCGGAGCACGGTGACGACGCCGCGGATCTGCTCGCCGCCGCCGACACGGCCATGTATGCTGCCAAGCGCAGCGGGCGCAACCGGGTGCGCCTGGCGGACTAGCTCAGGGGTTACAGGACACTACACGAGGAAGCGCCGCGTCCAGGGAGGACTGCTCATGCCAACCGCAATCTTCGAACGCCAGGACCAGGCGCGCCTGCGCACCTGGATGCTGATCGGTCTTTTTGCCCTGGTGGTGACCGGGCTGCTGGTTCTGGTGAACACGCTGCTGCTGTTCATGGTCCACCCCCAGTTCATCCCCGGGTTTTCGGCCCCCGCCGGGCAGCCTGCGCGACTTTCCGAGGGTATGGCCGACGCCCGCGGGCTGATGATCGGCTTCAGCCTGGCGCTGCTGGTGCTCATGGGCTGGTCCATGCTGCGCATGGTGCTACGCCTGCGGGCCGGCGGTCGGGTCATTGCCCAGGACCTGGGTGGCGAGCCGGTGAAGGCCGACAGCGACGATCCCGGCGAGCGTCGCCTGCGCAACGTGGTGGAAGAAATGGCCCTGGCCGCCGGGGTGATCACGCCGGGGGTCTACGCGCTGCGCGAGGAGCCCGGCATCAACGCTTTCGCGGCGGGACTGACGCCGGCGGATTCCGTGGTCGCCGTGACCCGGGGCGCCCTGGACAAGCTCACCCGTGACGAACTCCAGGGCGTGGTGGCCCACGAGATCGGCCATATCGTCAACGGTGACACCCGCCTGAACAGCTGGCTCCTGGCCACCGTTCACGGCCTCGAGGCGGTGGCCATCCAGGGCAGCATCTACATGAGCGTGCCCCGGCACGGGCGGGGCAGTCGCCGGCGGGCGCCAGGCGTGACCCGTGAGCGGGACGGCTCCGGCGCCGCCACGCTTGCCTTCGGCGTGACCATGTATCTCCTTGGCCTGCTGGGGGTGTTCTGCAGCCGCCTGGTGAAGGCCGCCATCGTGCGCCAGCGGGAGTGGCTTGCGGATGCCGCGGCGCTGCAGTATGCCCGCTACCCCGAGGGGCTTGCCGGAGCACTGAAGAAAGTGGCGGCTGGCCGGCGCCTGGGCTCCGCCCTGCTGGCCAACCGGCGCCGGGAAGTGAGCCACATGCTGTTCGCCCCGGGAATGGGGTTCGCCGACGCAATGCTACCGCTGCTGTCCACGCATCCGCCGGTGGACAAGCGCATCAGCGCGCTGGACCCGCAGTACCGGGCCTGGGAGCTGGACGACGTGCGCCAGCGCATGAACGAACTCATGCAGCAGCGCCAGGCGGAGCGGCAGCGCGGCGCCCCGGAAGAGGCGACCGAAGCCATGGAGGATACCGGCGACGAATCCCGCGTACCCTCGGCGCTGCGCGGCGGCCCCCTCAATGATGCGGTGCTGCTCGCCACCCTTGCCACCGCCGGCCATGCCGAGACCCTGGGGCTGCGCCGCAACCGCGCGGAACTCGTGGGAGTTGCCCGCCCCCTCCACGATGCCGCCACCGACCCCGGTCGGGTTCGCTCACTGGCGGTGTACCTGCTGCTCGCCGCCGACGTGGATGTTCGCCGCCGGCAGTTGGAGGAGGTGGCGGCGACGCTGGGCGACGCGATACATGCCGATGTGCTCGCGCTGCTGGCCGAGTACGGGCGCCTGCCAACGCCCGCCCACCGCCTGCCACTGCTGGAGCTGGCACTTCCCGCACTCGAGGATCTGTCCGAGACCTGCCGGACGCGGCTGCTGGCCGCGGTGGGGCGGCTGCTCCGCTGCAGCGATGGTCCGCGGGATGTCCACGAGTATGCGGTGTCGCGGTTGCTGCAGCTACGGCTCATGCGGAACGGCGGCGTCGCGGCCGGCGAGCCGGTGCCGTTGCACGCATGCATGGATGAGGCCGCGCTGGTGCTGGGGCTGCTGGCAAGCCACGGCTGTCCGGAGGACCCCGACGGCGCCTATGAGGCGGGCATGGCCGCCATGCTGGTGCCCAGTGCGTCGACCCGACCCGCCCCGGAGGACTGGGTGGCGCCCATGACGCGCGCCCTGAATGCCCTGGCCTTGCTGGATGACGAGGGGCGCGGGAACCTGACCCGTGGACTGGCCGCGGCCGCCGCCCATGCCGGCGAGGTCAGCGTGGCCGAGGCGGAGCTGCTGCGGGTAATCGTGGTGGCGCTGCACCTGCCAGTACCGCTGATCCTTCCCACGGATGCCATGGCCGGCGCGGCGGACTAGGTCACGCTTCGATGATGCAGTTGCGCCCCTGGTTCTTGGCGCGATAGAGGGCAGCGTCCGCGGCCGCCGTCAGGCCGTCAGGCGTGGTCTGGGCGGGGAAGCCTGCCACGCCGGCGCTGAAGGTCACGCTGAATGAGCCCCCGGCACCATCGTGGGAGAGGCTCGCGAAACTGCGGCGGATGCCGTCGATTACGCTGGCGGCCTGCTCGCGGCTGGTGTCCGGCATGATGACGGCGAACTCCTCGCCACCGTAGCGGCCAATGGCGTCGGAGCGGCGCAGACGCTGCTGGAGCAGCCGGGCCAGGCTGCGGATGACCATGTCACCCACGGGGTGGCCGTGGGTGTCGTTGATGGACTTGAAGCGGTCGATGTCCAGCATGATGAACGCCAGCTGGCCGCCGCGCCGCCGGGTGCGGCTGACCTCGTTCTCCAGCTCTTCCTTGATGCGGGTGTGGTTGAGCAGCCCTGTCAGGTTGTCGGTGACCATCAGCGAGCGCAGGGTGCGGGCCCGTTCGGCGCGGATGGTCACTGAGCGGATCAGGTGCGCCGCCTCGATGGGCTTGGTGAGGAAATCGTCGCCGCCGCGGCTCATGGCGTCCAGTTGCCGCTCCACCTTGGTCTCGGAGGACAGGAACACGATGGGAATGCTGGCGTACCTGGGGACCTGACGGACCACCCGGGCCAGCTCATGGCCGTTGCAGTGGGGCATGTACATGTCCATGAGGATCAGGTCGATGGCCCGCTCCTCCAGGGCATTGAGCACCTGCAGCGGGTCCGCTTCCACGTACACCTGCATGCCCGCCCCCTCCAGGATGTCGGAGAAGTGCATGGCCTGGGTGCGGCTGTCCTCCACCAGCAGGATGTTCAGTGGCTCCGGCGGTGTCGCCGGGGCGAACTGTTCCAGCTGGTCGATGAGGTCGTGGGGGCTGAACGGTTTCACCAGGTACACCTGGATGCCGGCGCGGGCCGCCTGCAGACGGGTGGCCATGTCGCCCCGGGAGCTGACCATGACAATGGGCAGGTTCTCGCCCCCCGTCTGCCGCAGGGGGCCGGGGATGTCGTCCAGGGCAACGCCGTCGGCAACATGGTCGTGATCGATGACCACGGCCAGTGGAATCGCCCGCTGCATCTCGCGCATGAGCACATCGTGGTCGGCCACGGTGGTGACCTGGTAACCAAAGTGGGCGAGCTGCCTGCGGATGTCCTGGGCGTCGGTCAGCCGCTGATCCGCCAGCAGATAGACTTCGTCGTGGGACGCGTGCTCCTGGGGCGACGTCTCACCCCCGGTCGCGTCCGCCTCGCCGACCTGCTGCAGCGCTTTGAGGTAGTTGTCGATGATGCTGGCAAACTCCCGTGTGACTGGTTCCTCGCCCTCGGCCACGGGATCGCACATCACCTCGATCATCATGGCCAGCTCGGCCACCCGCGGCTGGCCGTTGTGTCGAGCCGCGGTGGCCAGTTCCGCCGCCTGCCCGCGGAAACACGCGACGCCGTTGACGTCATCGTCAATCCGGCTCCAGCTGCGCTGAAGCGCAGCCACGTCGACCTCCGTCGCTGTGGTCTCCCTGTCCCCTGTGCGATCCGTCATCTCAGATCCGTTATTCTGGTGGGTACATGCGCCGGAAACGCTGGGCCGTTCGAGTACGCCTTGGCGCTCTCCTGAGCCGCAGGATACTGCCTGCGGAGGCAGGACCCTGTGACGCAGATCCCGGCTTTCGATACGAGATCACCGCCAATGGATTCCGCAATGCTACGCCGGCAGCTGGGGCTGCTACGCTCGCTCCTCGTCTATTGGCGCCCGGGCCGACAGCGCGGGCTGCGCCGGCTCTATGGCCGCTTCGTCGGCCGCGGTGATCTGGTGCTGGATGTCGGCGCCCATCTGGGTGACCGGACCCTGGCCTTCGCCGCCCTGGGCGCCCGGGTGGTGGCACTGGAGCCCCAGCCCCACGTCTACGGATGGCTGCAGCGGATTGTCGGCCGCCGCTCCGGCGTCACGCTGCTGTGCGCAGCCGCGGGCGCCGAATCCGGCACGGCCGAGCTGGCCGTCAGTATCAGCAATCCGACAGTGTCTTCAATGAGTGGTGGCTGGCGCAAGGCCGTGGTTGCGGCGAATCCCGGTTTTCAGCGCGTGGCCTGGCAGGAGACCGTCACCGTGCCCGTGGTCACGCTGGATGAATTGATTCGTGAGCACGGCGAACCGGCATTCTGCAAGATCGACGTGGAAGGCTTCGAAGCACTGGTGCTCGCCGGGCTGAGCCATCCGGTGCCAGCCCTGTCCTTCGAGTTCGTCGCCGGCTGTCTGGATGCGGCACGGGAGTGTGTGGGTCGCCTGGGAGGGCTGGGACCGTACCGGTACAACGTCATCGCTGGCGAGGGGCGGGCCTTCCTGTTCAACGACTGGTGCGATGCAGACGCCATGGACGCCTGGCTGGCGGCGGGCGCCGAGGGGCTGTCCTCGGGGGACGTCTACGCATGGCAACCCCGGAGCTGCGGGGAGGAGAACGGATGAGTGCACGCAACTGGATGGATCTCACCGCGGCGGAACTGGCGCGAACGGGGGGCGAGGATGCCGTGGCCGTGTTGCCACTGGCTGCGGTGGAACAGCATGGCCCCCATCTGCCGCTGGGCACCGATGTGATCATTGGCGAGGGCCTGCTCCGCCACGCCGTGACCGCGCTGCCCCCCGAACTGCCGGTGCTGTTGCTGCCCATGGTGCCGGTGGGCACCAGCAGCGAGCACCTGGCCTGGCCGGGCACGCTGAGTCTGCCACCCGAGTTGCTGGTGGAAGGCCTGGTGGCCCGGGGGCGCGCCGTGGCCGCCGCCGGCATCCGGCGGCTGGTGCTCAGCAACAGCCACGGTGGCAATCATGCCGCCATGGACATGGCCGCACTGCGGCTGCGTCGGGAGTGCGGCATGCTTGTGGTCAAGGCCAGCTATGTCCGCTTTCCGTCACCGGAGCCGCCGCTGCTGGATGCCGCCGAACTCCGCCACGGTCTCCACGGCGGCGCCCTGGAGACGTCCATGATGCTGCATCTGGCACCAGAGCGCGTGGACACGGACCGGCTGGCTGATTTTCGCTCCATCGGCCAGGATCTGGAGCGGACCTGCAGCTACCTGCAGCCCGAAGGGCCCGGTGCCTTCGCCTGGCTCGCGGGTGATCTCCATCCCGGTGGCGTGGCCGGGAATGCTGCAGCGGCGGACGCGGTCACCGGGGAACGGCTGGTGGCGCACTACGGCGACGTCCTGGCGACGTTGATCCAGGACGCAGGGCGCTTCCCGCTGGAGTGCCTTGCGCAGTGATGACGATCAATCGTCCGGCACGGCCCGGGACAGGAGCTCTTCCAGCCAGTGACCGGCACGCTCCGCCTTGGTGTTGAGGTAGCGCACGTTATGGGGGTTCAGCGAGCCGTGCAGCGGCCTGCGGTCGGCGACGGTAATGCCGCCGTCCTCCAGTGCCTGGATCTTCAGCGGATTGTTGGTGAGCAGGGAGATTCGCCGGACGCCAAGGTGCTGCAGCATTTCCACAGCCGCCTCGTAGCGCCGCTCGTCGGAGCCGAACCCCAGGGAGCAGTCCGCCTCCAGGGTGTCCATGCCGGTGTCCTGCAGGGTGTAGGCGCGCAGCTTGTTGGCCAGGCCGATACCACGGCCTTCCTGGGCAAGGTAGAGCAGCACGCCGCCACCGGCCTCGTTGATGGCGCGGACGCTGTTGCGCAGCTGCTCACCGCAGTCGCAGCGGAGACTGCCGAAGAGGTCGCCGGTCAGGCAGGAGGAGTGCAGGCGCACCGGCAGGGGGTCGGGCCAGTCGGTTTCATCGCCGATGACCACGGCCACGTGCTCCAGCAGCCCGTTGCCTTCACGGAACAGCATGAAACGGGTGTTGGCGGCGTCTTCCAGGGGCACGTTGGCGTCGCTCACGGAGACCATTTCCAGGTCCGGTGTGGCGGTCACCGAGAGCGCGTCGTTCGGGGCCACACGCAGGAGCGTGCCGTCGGCCTCCAGGCGGTCAAGCCGTTTGGCGGCTGCCGCATCCGCGGCGCTCACGGAAACCACCGCCGGAATCAGTTTGCCGGCCCGGGCCAGATGCAGGGCGGCATGCTCGGGGCGGGTTGCCGGCGCCAGGCTCGGGTGGATGTTATGCGGATGGTCGTCGGCGACGGCCGTGGCCAGGGCGAGCACGTCCTCCACAGCAACGTCGTCCCGCAGCGGCAGGCGCACCGCCGGCGCGTTGCCGGGTTCCAGGCCCAGGGCGCGGGTACGGTTGGGGGTGATGATCAGGCCGGGATGGCCGCCACAGAACGTGCGCATCCACGCCAGGGTGTCGCGGGTGAGGTTTTCCACCGCCACCGCGACCACGTCGCCGTTGTCGTCCGTGACCCTTACCGGTTGTCCACGGCGGAGATCGAAAATGGCACGTTCTGCCTGTTGCATATACCCTGTCCAGGTTTTGTAGGACTATACTCTGGCAAACGTAAAGTGTAACGCAAGTGGCCCCGGTGGTCTGTCCCCGGTGGCGACCCGACGGGAGTATCCGGTCCATGGAGCGTATCGATGCCACCGCGGCGTGGGAGCTGCTGCGCCGCTGCAAGCAACAACGGGATGGCGTGGCGCCGGGGACGCTTGAGCTCGAGGGTGAGCCCGTCCTGCGTATTTCCGCCGATGGCGCCTGGGAGTCGTTCGCGCCCGTGGACGAGGCCGCCCGGGAGCAGCTGGATCTGTATCTGCCGCTGGCGCTGCAGCCGCGCTACACCATTGCCCAGCTCGGTCAGAGCCTGGACGGGCACATCGCCACCAACAGCGGTCATTCCCGCTACGTCACCGGCCCCGAGGATATCCGGCACCTGCATCGCCTGCGGGCGCTGGTGGATGCGGTGATCGTCGGTCCGGGAACCGTGGCTGCCGACGATCCGCGATTGACGGTGCGGGAAGTGCCGGGTGAGCAGCCTGTGCGGGTGGTCCTGGACCCGGCCGGCCGACTTGATGGTGGCTATCAGGTGTTCTCCGACGGTGCGGCGCCGACGCTGATGCTCCGGGGGGAGGGGTTGGGGTGTGGCCCCGCAGGGGTGGAAGTGCTCACCCTGCCGGCGCCGGGGCGGGCCTTCACGCCCGCGGACGTGAAGGCGCTACTGGCAGAGCGCGGGCTGCGGCGCGTGCTGGTGGAGGGCGGCGGGGTGACCGTGTCCCGGTTTCTGGAAGAGGGTGCTCTGGATCGCCTGCACGTGACCGTGGCGCCTCTGGTGATCGGTTCCGGCCGGCCGGGGCTCAGCCTGCCGCCCATCCGCACCATGGACGAGGCCATGCGCCCGGTCTGCCGGAATTTCCGGCTGGGCAACGACGTGTTGTTCGACTTCACCCTGTCGTCGGTGTTCGGCGCGGGCCGCTGAAGCACAGGGCCCCGGGCAGGGTGGCTATCAGGACCAGCAGCCCGTAGGCCACGGCGATGGCGGCGCCCTCGGCCGGGTCGTGGCCGGCTGTTGCCCAGACCGCGGCCGCCGCGCCCTCGCGCAGCCCCCAGCCGGCGATGGTCACCGGGATCAGCATGGCCAGCAGTACAGGCGGCACCAGGGCCACCAGCTCCAGGCTGGGCAGCGTCGCGCCGATGGCACGTGCCGCGGCCAGGAATACTCCCAGGTAGGTGGCAACCACCAGCGCGGAACCGATCAGCTGCAGTGGCAGTGCGTCCGGCGAGAACAAGGCGCGGCGCAGGTCCGTGCTCATACCCGGTCGGTCCTCGATGGTGGCGGCGGGCAGCAGGGGCGCGGACGCCAGCAGCAACAGGCCGGCGGCGGCCGCCGTGCTCCAGGCCAGAGTCGGTGGTGCCCAGCCGACCAGGGTGAGCACCGCTGGTACGGCCACCAGGGCCATGACCAGCTGCCCGGAGCCCCGCTCAATGATCACGGCCCGGACTGCCGGCCCGGTGCGGGCCGTCTCCCGGGCGTGCCGCCAGGCACGGGATGCATCGCCGACGACACCCCCCGGAAGGACCTGGTTGATGAAGCCCGCCAGCAGGTACTCCCGCAGCGCCGCCGTCCAGGGCAGATGCAGGTCAAGACGGCGGGCGGTGAAATGCCAGCGCCAGGCGGACAGCGTTATCTGCACTGCGGACAGCGCAAGTGCCGCGAGCATCCACCCCGGGTGCAGGCTGCCCAGGTGCCGGGCAAGCCGGACCGGGTCCACCGCCATCGCCACCGCCGCCAGCAGGCCGATGCTCACCGTCAGGCGCAGCAGCAGCCGACCGCGGGGCGTCATCGTGATTCCGGAGGCAGGGCCAGGAGATCCAGATGGCCCACCTGCAGGGAGACCCGCCCGGTGGTGATCTCCTGTCGCCGGTGGGTGGCCCAGCGGTGCAGTTCCTGGCGCCGGTCCGGGGCCTGTTCCACGGCGGCGTTGACCCACCCTTCCAGCAGGGCCTGCTGCAGGGCAGCTTTCTCGGGCCCGAGCCGCCAGGGGCTCGGGCTCAGCCAGGTGTGGAACCCGTGGTCGCGGAAGACCGACTCCGCCGTTGGTCCGCTGTCGGGCCCCAGTGCGGGCCCGAAGCCCTTGTCCCGCCGCTGGTGGCTGTTGACCAGCGTGTTGACCAGCTCGTCGCCGGCGGCACGGGGTTCCCAGCGGATGGTGCCGTCGTAGCTCAGCGCCAGCAGCACGGCGCTGCGCTGCTGCAGGCAGCTTCGGGCCAGCGCGTCCAGCCACGCCCGGGAGACCAGATCCAGCAATGCCGACGCGGTGACCAGGTCCACGCTGCTGGCAGCCAGCGGATCACCCTGGGTGAGATCGACGCCGCGGCGCTGGACCGAGATCCCGCTGCGGGGCGGGACGGCTTCGACCATCAACGTCCGGTCCTGGTCCAGCAGAGTCCAGTCCTGGATGGCGGGCAGCACCCGCGCCAGATACCGCAGATTGGCACCGGTGCCGGCGCCCAGGTCCGCAACGTGGATGCGCCGCTCGCCCAGCCAGTCGGTGAGCGGTGGCAACAGTGCCGCTGCCCGCGCCTCGTGGTCGGCGCGTTCGCGCAGGTGCAGCCAGTCGTCAGAGAATCGAGTGCTCAACGAGTGTCCTGTAACCCAAGTTCCGTGATCGCCCCGGCGAAGCGCTCCGCCGCCTGTGGCCAGTCCGGCAGGCCGGCTGCGTGGGTGCTGGCTGCCGCGGCGGCGCCGGCGCGTGCCTGCGGGTCGCGCAACCAGTGATCCAGCGCTTGCGCCAGGGCATCGGCATCCCCCGGCGGGACCAGTCGCGCGGCCGCCGCCGGCACAGTGTCGGGGATGGCGCCGCCGGTGGTGCTGATCACCGGCAGCCCGCGGGCCAGCGCTTCGGTGAGAACCATGCCGTACCCCTCGTAATGCGACGGCAGTACGAACATGGTGGCACGGTGGTAGAGCTTTGCCAGCGTGGTGCCGTCACAGGCGCCGGTCAAACGGATGCGTGCTGCCAGCCCCGCCGCCGCCACCTGCTGCTGCACGTGCCGGGCGAAGGTCGGGTCGGGGTCGGTGGCGCCGGCCAGGGTGGCGCGCCAGGGCAGGTCCGCGAGGCGGGTTAGCGCGGCCACCAGGACGTCCTGGCCCTTGCGTGGCGTCAGGCTGGCAACGCACAGCAGTTCCGGCGGGGCGTCTGCGCCGGGGCCGGTGGCCGGCTCGGCGGCATCGGTGCCCGGCTCGGCGACGCGCAGCCGTTCGGGCCGCACGCCCAACTCGGCCACGCGGCGGGCGGTGAAGGCGCTGGTGACAATGACGCCTTGACAGGCGGCCAGGGCACGGGCCTCGCGCTCCAGGAAGCGGCGCTGCGTGGCGGTGTCGAGCCCGTTTTCGTCGGCCAGGGGGTGATGGACGAGGGCAACCAGGCACAGCCGCCCCCGTTGGGCTTCCGCCAGTTGCGGGCTGTCACCCAGGGCGAGCCCGTCGATAACTGTCACCGCACCATCCGGCAAGGCCTCCAGGCTCGCGGCCAGTGCCGCTGCTGCCGCGGCGTCGACGGCGGGGAAGGTGCCGTCGAGTTCGTGGACGGTCACCCGCCAGCCCTGATCGCGCAGAGCAGCGGTCATGCGGGCGTCGTAGATGCTTCCGCCGGTGCGCCGGGACAGCGATCCGGGCACGATGACATGCAGCTCGGCGCTCAACCGGTGGCCTCCGGCCCGGGCAGGTCGGCCTCGTAGCCGGCCCAGGCGACATGGGACTCGTGCAGGGTCACGGCCATGCGGCTCAGTCCCCGGGCCTGCGGGCCCAGCTTGCCATCGCGGATCGCGGCGGCCATGCGCTGGAAAATATGCCCCGCCAGGAATTCCGTGGTGGTGTTCTCGCCGGCCAGTTGGGGGGCCTCGTCCAGGTTGCTGTAGTTCAGCGGGGCAAGGATCCCGCGAAGCTGCTCACCGGCGAGGCCGATATCCACCACCAGGTTGTCGCTGTCCAGCTCCGGGCGCATGAATGTGACGTCGACCAGATAGGTGGCGCCGTGGAGCCGCTGGGCCGGGCCGAAGATATCGCCCTGGAAGCTGTGGGCAATCATGATGTGTTCCCGGACAGTGAGACGGTACATGGGGCCTCCGGTCAGTAGCGGATACGGTGGCAGAGGGTGCCCGCGGGCGAGGTGCTCAGGGACTGCATGAGCTCCGGCAGCGCCGTGAACGGGCTTTCGCCGGTGATCAGGAAGTCCAGCTCCGGTGCCTCCAGCAGCGCCAGGGCAAGCTCCAGGCGGCGCCGGTGGGACCAGCGCGGTGCACGGTGCGGCGGCACACGGCCCACCTGACTGCTGCGCAGTTGCAACCGGCGGGCGTGAAAGGCCTCGCCCAGCGGTGCGGGCACCGTCTGGTCGCCGTACCAGCTCAGTTCCACCACGGTCGCTTCCAGGGCGGCATGCTCCAGGGCGGTTCGCAGCCCCTCGGCGTTGCCGCTGGCGTGGAAGACCAGATCGGCGGGTTCCTCCGGCGGCGTGGTGGCGAAGGCGAGCCCCAGGGCCGTGGCGCTGTCCGCGCGCTGAGGCAGGGTGTCCACCAGCGTGACCCGGGTGCCGGGGATGGCACTGCACAGCCAGGCGACCAGGTGGCCGATGACGCCGGCGCCAATGACGTTGATGCGGTCGCCGGGGCCGGGGGCGCCGTCCCAGACCCCGTTGACCGCCGTTTCCATGTTGGCCGCCAGCACGGCGCGGTCGGCGGGCACGGCGGCGGGAAGCGGGACCACCGCGTCGGCGGGGGCCACGTAGTAGTCCTGGTGCGGGTGCAGGCAGAACACGGTCCGGCCGCGGAGCGCCTCCGGTCCCTCGATGACCTCGCCCACGTTCATGTAGCCATGGGCCACCGGCCCGGGGAACTCGCCGACCTGGAACGGAGCGCGCATGGCCTGGTACTGGCTTGGCGGGACTTCACCGCGGAATACCAGGCCTTCGGTTCCGCGGCTGATGCCGGAGTAGAGGCTGCGCACCATGACCTCGCCGTTCCCCGGGGCCTGCAACGGCGTCTCGACGAGGGCGCCGCGACCGGGTTCCTGGACCTGGAACCGGGACGCGGTTGCGGGCCATTCAGGTGGTCGGGGCGGAGTCATCTCTGCTACGCTTTGTCGCATATACAAACATTGTCAGGCCTATACACCATCCATGTACATTCCCAGTCTCCCTGCCGGCCGAGGAGTCGGGCGGATACGCCGATACGGGCCGCCCCGGAGGGTCGTCCAGGATCTGGTCCTCGCGGCCATCGTGTCCATGGTGCTCTGCCTTGCAGTCTACGCCGTTCTGCCGCTGCCGCCGACCCTGCCGGGTGTTGCCCTGCTGCTGGTCCTGGCCGGCGTCGGGGTGCTGGCGATCACGGCGCACAACCTGCCGGCCGCGGGGCTGGGGGCCGCGAACCGGGTCACCCTGGGGCGGGCCGTACTGGCGATCCCCGTGCTGGCGCTGGTGCCGTTCCCGGAGGCGCTCACGGACACCGGGCGCTGGCTGGTGGTAACGCTCGCCGGTCTGGTGCTGGCCCTGGATGGTGTGGATGGCTGGGTGGCGCGGCGTACCGGCACGGCGAGCGGTTTCGGTGCGCGTTTCGACATGGAGCTGGACGCCCTGCTGCTGCTGGGGTTGTCGGTGCTGGTCTGGCAGGCCGGCCAGGTGGGTGTCTGGGTGCTGCTCATCGGTGGCATGCGGTATGGATTCGTGGCCGCCGCCTGGCTGTTGCCCTGGATGCGGCAGCCACTACCGCCGTCGTTCCGGCGCAAGACGGCCTGTGTGGTGCAGGGCGTGGTCCTGGTGGTAATCATGGCGCCGGTCATTCCGCCCGGGCTGGCGTCGCTGGCTGCCGCGCTCGCCCTCGCCGTGCTGGCCGGGTCGTTCGCTTCGGACATCCGCTGGCTTGCGCTGGGGCGGACCCGCTGATGGTTCGCAGGCCGCCGCGTGCCTTGGTGTTACCGTGACTCCGGAGTCACGATAGGTTTGTAACGACAACGCCGGGCAACAGCGAGAAAGGTCATGAGCAAAGACTTCCAGGAACAGGCGCTGCGCTATCACCGGGAGCCGCGCCCCGGAAAGCTGGAGATTACCCCGACCAAGCCGCTGGCCAACCAGCGCGATCTGTCGCTGGCCTATTCGCCTGGCGTCGGCGCCGCCTGCCAGGCGATCCTGGCCGACCGTGACGAGGCGGCACGCCTGACCATCCGCGGTAATCTGGTGGCGGTGGTCACCAACGGCACTGCCGTGCTGGGCTTCGGCAACATCGGCCCGCTGGCCGCCAAGCCGGTGATGGAAGGCAAGGCGGTGCTGTTCAAGAAGTACGCGAACATCGATGTCTTCGACCTGGAGGTGGAGGAAAACGACCCGGAGGAGTTCATCCGTACCGTGGCGCGCCTGGAGCCCACCTTCGGCGGTATCAACCTGGAGGATATCAAGG